>JANQKN010000142.1 GCA_028281065.1 Flavobacteriaceae bacterium
AGGTAACGGGTTTTGGAAAAGAAATTGCCAAAGCGCTTAATGTGGAATTTAGGGAAGACTTATTGCTGAAAGCATCGAAAACCCGATCGCAGGTGTTCAAAAAAAGAACGAGCCGTTTTGATTCCGAAGAAATCTTTACGGTACCCAATTCGGAGCCCCTTCATAAAAAACACATTTTACTGGTAGATGATATTGTAACTACAGGAGCTACCTTAGAAAACTGTGCCGAACAACTGCTTAAAAATTCTGAAGCCAAGATTAGTATCGCCACCATTGCAATTGCGTAATAAAGTTTCTTTAATTTTGCTGCGATGAACAGGCAACTCCTACATTTTCTTCTTGTCTTTGCTGCTATCTTCCTTTTTTCGCAATGCGCCAAAAGGGGAACGCCCTCGGGAGGACCCAAAGACTCCATTCCGCCAACGATTATTAAAAGCAACCCCGAAAACTATACCACCCATTTTGAAGGGGACGAGATACGTATTTATTTTGATGAATACATAAAACTAAAGGACCTACAACAAAACCTTATCATTTCCCCACCTTTAAAATACACGCCGGTTATTACCCCGCTAAGTACCTCGAAAGTGCTTAAGATAAAGATTTTGGACACCCTTAAGGAGAATACTACGTATTCCTTCAACTTTGGAAAAAGTATTGTGGACAACAACGAGGAAAACAGTTTCGATTACTTTAAATATGTATTCTCTACAGGGAGCTTTATAGACAGCCTTACCTTAAGTGGAAATGTAAAAGATGCTTTGCTTCTAAAATCCAAAGAGCCCAAAACCGTCCTACTGTACGAACGCAATGATGCCTTTACCGATTCTATCGTTTATTTTGAAAAACCGACTTATGTTACCACAACCCGAGACACCATCCATACGTTCGAGCTAACCAATTTAAAGGAAGGTAACTTTTTATTGACGGCCATAGAAGAGGGAACAAACGATTATATTTTTCAACCCAAAAGTGATAAAATAGGTTTCATCAATGAGGTAGTTACCACCCCTACCGATAGCAGCTATACCCTAAGGATTTTTAAAGAAACTCCCGAATACAAAATGGCGAGACCCAATTATCCTAGTAAACAAAAAATAATTTTTGGGTATGAAGGAAATGTGGATTCACTGGAAATAGAACCTTTGTTTTCTTTGCCAGAAGGTTACGAATTTCGAACGTATTGGGAAGAAAAAACCGACACGATCAATTATTTTTTTAAACCTGCTTTCGAATTTGAAACCAGTACGGATACCCTTCAGTTTTTGGCCAAAAACCGAATGCAGCTGGATACCCTTACAGTGCTTATGAAAGACTTGTACCGTGACTCACTAGAGGTTTCTAAGCTTAGTACCAATACATTGATTCCAAGGGATTCGGTTAAACTGAAAACCAACAACCCCTTGGTTGCTTTCGATTCCGAAAAGATAACAGTTTTGGATAAGGACTCCGTTCAAGTTCCCATCACTACATTTATCGATGAGCGATACAATACCGCCTCTATTGTTTTCGATAAGAAAGACGAACAATTGTACGACATAACGATTTTGCCTGAGGCATTGACCGACTTTTTCGACAACAAAAGTTTAGACACTTTAAAATATAAATTTAGGACCAAGGCTGTTTCGGATTACGGGACCATTACCTTTACAATTCAGAATGCTAAACAATTCCCTATTCTGGTAGAGTTGGTGGACAGTAATTTTAAAGTCGCGCGTAGCAACTACATAACAAGCGCAGAAGACCCTCCGTCTTATTTCGATTATCTGGAGCCCAACAATTATTACATCCGGCTTATCTACGACACCAATGGCAATGGTAAATGGGACACGGGTAATTATCTGCAGAAATTGCAGCCCGAAGAAGTTTTATACTACCCCAAACCCATCGATGTACGCGCCAATTGGAGCCTCCCTGAAACCTTTATTCTAGACTAAAAGAGTCCCGATCGGTTAGAAACTGAAGGTGCTTTCTGTTTTTTTGGATATGATCCCGGGATAAAGTGATGGTTTCTATAAACTCCTTTTCGAAATCGGTAGTGGTTAGTTGTTCACCCAAAACATCGTAAACTGCACTGTGGCCTACATACTCATGACCATTGCCATCCAAACCTACACGGTTTACACCAATGCAATAGCTCATATTTTCTATGGCACGGGCTTTAAGTAGTGAATCCCAAGCCACAATCCGTCTTTTGGGCCAATTGGCTACATAAATAAGCAGGTCATAATCCTGGGTATTTCGAGCCCATACAGGAAAGCGGAGGTCGTAACAGATTAAGGGGCAAATTTTCCATCCCTTGTAATCTAAAATAAGATGACCCTCTCCTCGGGTATATGTTTTGTGTTCCCCAGCCAATGTAAACGTGTGTCTTTTATCATAGTATTGTAGGATTCCATTGTCTTCCACAAAAATCAGACGATTGTAATAACGACCTTCTTCCTCTACAATGATACTTCCCATAAGAGCAATATTATGCTTTTGCGCTTGTTCCTTCATCCAAACAATGCTTTCCCCTTGCATGGTCTCAGCCAAAGGAGCGGCATTCATTGTAAAGCCTGTAGTGAACATTTCTGGCAAAACCACAAGATCGGTTTCCCTAGATACGGAATTCAATTTTTCGGCAAATAGCTCCCTATTCGCAACAGCATTTTCCCAATGCAGGTGGGATTGTATGATAGTAATGGTAAGGTCCTTTCCCACACTTATTGCTTCAAAAGTTCAACAATAGTTTCACTTCCTTGCATCGTAGCATGGTCCAAGGCTGTATTTCCGCGATCATCTTTCAGGTTGCGATCGGCTCCTTTTTCCAGTAAAAGTTTTACCAAATCGGCATGAGCGAAAGTAGCGGCAAAAATCAAAGCTGTTGCACCGTTGTAATTGGTTTTGTTTACATCGGCTCCATGATCTATAAGCAATTGCGCCATAGGTACAAATCCTTTAAAGCAGACACCCATTAATGCTGTATTCCCAGAAGCGTCTTGTGCATCGATATCTTGCGGGTGTTTCAATATTTCCTCTACAATACCTTTGTAACCATAATAGGTGGCAAGCAATAGCGGCGTTGAACCCCTTTGGTCTTTTATCGCTACCAAATTTGGTTGGGATTTCAGCAGGGAGGATACACCTTCTAGGTTTTCATTCCGTATGGCATCAAAAATAGACTCATTCATAAGAAAACTATTAAAAAGCAAAGTATCGTTACTTTGGAGCAAGCTTTGGAAAATTTAAAGCTCGATTCTCGAGTAAAAGTAGCATTCCGCTCTTGGTTCAACAAACAATTTGCATCTTTTTATGACTCTATGGGTTAAGGGGAGTCCCTACAATCCATTGAGTATCTTAGCAGCCGCTTTTAACGTTTCTTCTTTCTTCGCAAAGCAAACCCTTATTTGTTTAAAATCTTCCTGGTTTTTATTGAATACCGAGGTAGGGATGGTAGCAACCCCATGCTCCTTAGTAAGGTATTCGGCAAAAGCCCGATCACCTTCTGAAGAAATATCACTATAATCCAATAGTTGAAAATAGGTTCCCTTGGAGGGAACAATCTTAAAGCGGGAGTCTTTTATTAGATCAATAAAAACATCCCTCTTTTGTTGATAAAAGGCAGGCAATCCTAAATAGTGATCTTTATCTTTAAGATAACGTGCCAAAGCAACCTGGGCAGGATGGTTCACCGAAAAAACATTGTACTGATGCACCTTCTGAAATTCTTCACTAAGGGCTTTTGGGGCCAAGCAATAGCCCATTTTCCAACCCGTATTGTGAAACGTCTTTCCAAAGGAAGCTGTAATAAAAGCTCGTTTCGATAAGGCTTCAAAACGTGCAGCACTTTGATGTTTTTGTCCATCAAAAATGATGTGTTCGTATACTTCATCGCTGATTACCCACAGATCGTGCTTTACAGCCAGTTCCTGGAGTTGCAACATGTCATTTTCAGACAAAATCGACCCACTGGGATTGTGAGGCGTATTCACAATAATCATCTTGGTTTGTGGTGTAATATGCTGGACTACTTCGCCCCAATCCGGGACATAGCTAGGCGGTCGTAGTTGGATAGGCACGCTAATACCTCCAAACAACTCTATGGCAGGTTCATAGCAATCGTAGGCAGGGCTAAACACTATGACCTCGTCTCCTTTGTTTATCACCGCCGCAATAGCTGTAAAAATAGCCTGGGTAGCCCCAGCAGTGATCGTTATTTCGGTTTGGGGATCGTAATGCTTTCCGTATAGGGACCCGCATTTTTCTGAAATAACCTCTCGCAAACCCAAATCCCCCTGCATGGGAGCGTATTGGTTATAGCCTTGTTCCATAGCCTCGTTAACCCATTGGGACAGCAGTGGATCGCTTGGAAAATCTGGGAAACCCTGAGACAAATTGATGGCATTATGGTCGTTTGCCATCTTGCTCATAATGGAAAAAATGGTCGTGGTAACGTTGGGTAGTTTGGATACAATCATAGCCAATAAAATTAAGCGAAGCCCGTTTTATGAGCAAGATTTGCCCCAAAATTTACCTAATTGCAAGAAAATCCGTACATTGTCCGTCCCGAATCTTATAATTTTAACCTGGAAATGGTACGGAACTTCTGTTTCATACTGCTTTGCTTATGCCCCGCAATTGCCCTTCCCCAAGGCGCCTCTGCCCAGGAAGATACTGCCTATCGCTTAAGTACAGAATATTTCGAAAAACTGATCGATTCTTCCAATGCCTATTATCTGCAAGGGGACTACAAAGCATCTCTTGGTGTAAACATAGAGTTGCTGAAAAACGCCCTTATTACCAACAAAAAGGACTACATATATAAAGGTTACAGACACCTAGGCTATGATTATATGGCACTAAATGATAGTATTTTGGCTCTGGAAAGCTTCCGAAAAGCTGAAAAGTTTGCCAAGCTATCCCGAAACAACACCGATCTAGCACTCACCTACATGGATCTGGCCAACATTAATTCCAACCTTTATGGCAAATCAAATGTAGCTTTGGAATACCACAACAAATCCATTAAAGCTTTCGAAAGACTAAAGGATTCTGCCAATCTAGCCAAAGCGCATTATAACAAAATTGTCACGGCTCTCGAAGCCAAAAAACACAATCAGGCATTTTTAAGCTTAGTGAAGATCAAGAAATTGGTGAAACACGATCCGGACCCTTCTTTTCCAGCCACCGTAGAATCCTTGTATGGGCAGTACTATTTGGCCAAGAAAAACTATGAGATGGCAGATATCTACTTAAGTAGGGCCATGCAATGGGCCGAAGAAGGAAACTTCACCGTAGAATTGGAAAACATTTATCACGATTACAGTGAAAGCCTATCGGGTCAAGGCCGCTTTGAAGAGGCCTTTGCAATCCGAAAAAAATACGAGGATCATTTCGAGAGCAACCTTCTAAAAATGACCTCTGCCGAAGTAGAAGCCATGTCGGCCAAATTCCAGGTAAACGAATACCGAAAGGGGATCATGGAAGCAGAGTTGGAAAACAAGCTTCAAGCAGAAAAGGTTCGCAGTAAAAGTTTGTTGAACAAAATCCTCATTGCAACTTCCATAAGTGTAATTGCACTGCTGCTAGTGCTCTGGGGCGCATTTAAAAGAAGGAAACAACTGGTGCTGCTTTTAAAGGAAAAAAACCAAGCCTACCTTCAGGCCAAAGAGCAGTCGGAGCAATATGCAACTGCTAAAAGCAACTTCTTCTCTACGGTAAGCCATGAGCTGCGAACACCTTTGTATGGAGTTATTGGTTTAAGTACCATCCTCATGGAGAACGAAGATTTAAAGGCCCATGAAAAAGACCTGAAATCCTTAAAGTTTTCGGCAGATTATCTATTGGCTCTAATCAACGATGTATTACAGATCAACAAGATAGATTCCAACAACATTGAAGACGACCAGACCTCCTTCAACCTAAAGGAGTTATTGGAAACCATTGTTTCTTCGTTTGAGTACATGAAGATTCAAAACAAAAACACCATCAAGATTTCTGTGGATCCTACCATTCCCAATATGATCTCTGGAAACCCCCTTCGCTTATCGCAAATATTGATGAACCTAATCGGAAATGCCGTTAAGTTTACAGAAAATGGCCTTATTGAGGTTTCTGCCAAAACAAAACAAAGTTCCATAAGCAACGTAGAAGTTGTATTTGAAGTTTCCGATAATGGAATAGGGATCGCTAAAGATAAAATTTCTACCATCTTCGATGAGTTCTCTCAAGCTGCCTCGCAGGAATACAACTACCAAGGGACTGGATTGGGGCTTCCTATTGTAAAGAAACTATTGTCGCTCTCCAATTCCGATTTGGAAGTTGAAAGCGAGCTAGGGAAAGGATCTACGTTCCGTTTTATTTTGCTTTACGAAGTAGTGAACGAAATGGACCAGGTAATAGAAGAAGATCCAGCGACCCTTATTGATGTAAAAGCATTGGATGGAAAACGAATCCTTATTGTTGAAGACAATCGTATCAACCAGATCGTAACCCAAAAAATACTGGAAAAAGAAGGGGTTGCCTGTACCATTGCGGGGAATGGGGAAATAGCGGTAGATAAAGTACAAAAAGAAAAGTTCGATTTAGTACTCATGGACATTAACATGCCGGTAAAGGATGGCATACAAGCTACTATCGATATTCGTGAGTTTAACGAGTACTTACCCATCGTTGCACTTACCGCAGTAGAGATTGAGGAAATGCGCCATAAGATCTATCAAGCGGGTATGAACGACATTATTGTAAAACCCTACGATGTTACTCAGTTTATACAAACTATCCTCAAGAATCTAAGGCATAGGGAAAACAAAAACCACCTAAGGGCTATCTAACCAAATAGGGGTAGGAATGTATATATCCTACTACATCATTCACACACTTATCCAAGTCTTTTTTTATTTCTCCGGCCCAAAACCGAAACACCGTGAAGCCCATCTCTTTTAATTGTTGATTCACTTCCCGATCCTTTTGAATGTTCCGTTCAATCTTCGGAATCCAGAACCCCCGATTGCTTTTTATAGTATTTCTTTTGGTATCCCAATCATAGCCATGCCAAAACTCCCCATCGATAAATATGGCCAATTTGTACTTTTTTATAGAAACATCGGGTTTTCCTGGGAGTTGTTTCGAATTGATTCTGTAACGCACCCCCCTTGCCCAAAGTGCTTTCCTGAATCGCATTTCGGGTTTGGTATCCTTGGCACGGATCTTACTCATCATCCGGGAACGCTTTTGGGTGGTATAAAACCCAGCTGCTTCCTCAAATTTTGGAACCTTTATTTTGTCTTTCTCATACGTCACGGTAAAGTAAAAGTACAAAACCAGGCAAAAAAAATCCCAAGCCGAACCGACTTGAGATTTTAATATGATATAGACCGTATTATCCTTTTAAGCTCGCACTTAAATATTCGCGGTTCATACGTGCAATGTTTTCTAAAGAAATCCCTTTTGGGCACTCTACCTCGCAAGCTCCAGTATTGGTACAATTACCGAAGCCTTCTTTGTCCATTTGCTCCACCATATTCAATACACGGCGGGTAGCTTCTACCCTTCCTTGTGGAAGCAATGCATATTGGCTTACCTTGGCTGAAGTAAACAACATAGCACTCGCATTTTTACAAGCCGCTACACAAGCACCACATCCAATACAAGTTGCAGCGTTAAAAGCTTCATCGGCGTCTTCTTTCTCAATAGGAATTGCGTTGGCATCTATGGTATTTCCTGAAGTGTTTACAGAAATATATCCTCCTGCTTGTTGAATACGATCGAAAGCGCTTCGATCTACCATAAGATCCTTGATAACTGGGAATGCTTTGGCGCGGAAGGGCTCTATAACTATGGTATCCCCATCGTTGAACTTACGCATATGCAATTGGCACGTGGTTACCAACCGATCGGGACCATGGGGTTCTCCATTAATCTGTAAAGAACAAGCTCCACAGATTCCTTCACGACAATCGTGGTCGAATACTACGGGCTCTTCCCCTTTCTCAATAAGTTCTGTATTTAAAACATCCAGCATTTCCAAGAAAGACATATCGCCATCGATTCCATCGATAGGATACGTTTGCATACTCCCCTTGGACGCTGCATTCTTTTGTCTCCAAATTTTAAGTGTAAGTTTCATAGACATTCACTTTATAATTAATTCCCGCTATCGGTTCCAATTTGATCGATTGACAGACCCACTTTTTCAAACTCGATGTCAACTCCGTTTATTTTTTTCAAGATAAAATTGAAAAGAAAAGTTCCGATCAAACCTATTATAAATCCAATTACCCCGTAAAGAACAGGGACAAAAAGCATTGCAATACCTCCTCCCAAAATACCAAATCCTGAGTCTCCAAAACCACTGGAGCTACCAGCTAATAAAGCAAACAAGAAAACAGGTACTACAATAATTGAAGTTAAAAGGGCATACATTAGCCCTATTGCTGTTGCCCATTTAACAGGGTCTATTTTTTTTAATTTTAATGTAAGCATAGGTGTTGGATGTTATTTATAGCTTCGGGTTTTTACTTCTATGTTTTCGTATTCTAAATGTTCTTTATGCAATACAGCATCGCTGGGTTCTCCTTTGTATTCCCAAGCGGCTACATACATAAAGTTTTCGTCGTCCCTAAGGGCTTCCCCTTCTTCGGTTTGGTATTCTTCCCTAAAGTGCCCTCCACAGGATTCGTTTCTGTGTAAGGCATCTTTGGCAAATAATTCTCCTAATTCCAAGAAATCGGCCACTCGCATGGCTTTTTCCAATTCGGGGTTCATTTCGTTCATTTCCCCAGGCACACGCACCTCTTTGTAGAATTCTTCGCGAAGGGTTTTTATTTCGGAAATGGCTTCGGTTAATCCTTTTTCGTTTCGTGCCATTCCTACTTTGTTCCACATGATTTTTCCTAATCGTTTGTGGAAATGATCTACACTTTTGGTTCCGTTGTTGTTTATTAACTTTTCTAACTGACCTCGTACATTTTTCTCTGCAGCTTCAAACTCGGGCAAATCTGTGGAAATGGCTCCTGTTCTAATGTCATTGGCCAAATAATCACCAATGGTATAAGGCAATACAAAATAACCATCGGCCAATCCTTGCATCAATGCAGAAGCTCCCAATCGGTTGGCACCGTGATCACTAAAGTTGGCTTCCCCAGCTGCGTAACAGCCCGGAATGGTGGTTTGTAAATTATAATCAACCCAAATACCTCCCATGGTATAGTGTACCGCAGGATAGATCATCATTGGGGTTTTATATGGGTTCTCATCCACGATCTTTTCATACATCTGGAAGAGGTTCCCGTATTTGTTTTCAATTACTTTTTCACCCAGTTCACGGATGGCGTCCTGACTTGGGTTTTCGATATGCTGAATGGCTGCCTGCTCTTTTCCGTAGCGCATGATCGCGCTGGAGAAATCAAGGTAAACAGCTTCTCCCGTTTTGTTCACTCCAAATCCAGCATCACAACGTTCTTTGGCTGCTCGGGATGCTACGTCACGAGGCACCAAGTTTCCGAAGGAAGGATACCGGCGCTCCAAGTAGTAATCGCGTTCTTCTTCACTAAGGTCGGTAGGTTTCTTTTTGCCTTCACGAATGGCAACAGCATCCTCCATTTTCTTAGGCACCCAAATACGCCCATCGTTACGAAGGGACTCAGACATCAAGGTTAGTTTAGACTGATGGTCCCCAGAAACAGGAATACAAGTTGGGTGAATTTGCGTATAGCATGGATTGGCAAAATGAGCTCCTCGTTTGTGAATTTTCCAAGCAGCTGTCACGTTACTTCCCATCGCATTGGTGGAAAGGAAGAACACATTTCCATACCCTCCCGTAGCGATTACTACGGCATGGGCAGAATGTCTTTCAATTTCCCCAGAGATAAGATCACGGGCAATAATTCCCCGAGCTTTTCCATCTACCACAACCAAATCCAACATTTCGTGGCGGTTGTACGATTTTATCTTACCTCGGTTTATCTGGCGGTTCATGGCAGAGTACGCCCCTAAAAGCAACTGCTGTCCTGTTTGTCCTTTGGCGTAAAAGGTACGGGATACCAAAACCCCTCCAAAAGAACGGTTGTCCAATAACCCACCATATTCACGGGCAAAAGGAACCCCTTGTGCCACACACTGATCTATGATATTGGCAGATACTTCGGCCAGACGGTATACGTTTTCTTCACGGGAACGGTAATCCCCTCCTTTAATGGTATCGTAAAATAGGCGATAGGTAGAATCCCCATCCCCTTGATAATTCTTTGCAGCATTAATTCCTCCCTGCGCAGCAATGGAGTGTGCTCGTCTTGGGGAATCTTGATAGCAAAACGTCTTTACATTGTATCCCAATTCTGCAAGTGTAGCTGCAGCACTTCCTCCTGCCAATCCTGTACCAACCACGATAACGTCTATATTACGTTTGTTGGCTGGGTTTACCAGATTGATCTCGTTTTTATGTTTTGTCCACTTATCGGCTAAGGGTCCCTTGGGTAAAATAGATTCTAATGACATATCGATAGCGGTTTAGTGGGGTATTTGATTGAAATGATGGTACAGAGCAATAAAAATGAATCCAACTGGGATTACTATGGCAAATGCCTTAGTGAACATCTTTAGGGCTTTCGAGTACTTATTGTTGAACCCTACACTTTGGAAAGCCGATGAGAATCCATGCCATAGGTGGAAGATCAACAACACAAAAGACAACACGTACAATCCTGTTCGTACGGGACTTTCAAATTTATGTACGGTTTCGGCATAATATCTTGTTGGGTCTTCGGGATGCGATTCTATGTATTTATGAATTATCTCGGGAATCCAGAAATCGTAAAAGTGTAATCCCAAAAAGGCCAATATCACCAATCCGGAGATGATCATGTTGCGAGATGCCCAACTGGAATTGGCTCCGCCTTTATAACTGGCATATTTTACTGCGCGTGCATTTCGGTTTTTAAGTTCCAAAATGAATCCCATTACGAAATGAAAAACAACCCCAAAAATTAAAACGGGTTGTAATATTCCCTGAACCACTCCATTAGTCCCCATAAAATGCGACCAACTATTAAAAGTGTCGGGAGCAATGACAGAAGTAAAATTAATGGTAAAATGCTGTGCCAGGAAAAAAACTAGAAAGAGTCCCGAAAGTGCCATGGCAACTTTACGGGCGATGGAAGAAGAATTGATTCCCATTATGGTTTTCTTTTCAAAATTTTGAGCTACAAATTTACACCTCAAAAGGGCTATTGCCAAAAAATTAGGTGTTTTTGTCTTATTTAGACCGAGTCCAAAAAACTTCCTTACAAAGAAGGCTCAACCTATATGATTGAGCCCCTTTAAAATTCTCATAGTTGTATCTTAACTATTGTTATTTTAATTCGAACGATTGTTCCTTACTTTTTCCATTTATAGAAACACTCACCTTGTATTTTCCTTTGGGCAAATAATAAGCCCCATTATCTGCCTCATTAACTGTGGTTCCTGCTTTTTCTAATGCTTTGCGCCCACTTTTGGAAAGGGTAAGGTCGTATTTCCCCATATTGATTCCTTGAGACGCATCATGCTGAAATTGTTGCAATTCGGTTCCGTCTTCGGACACAATGGTAAAACTTGCTTTCCCACTGGAAGGGCTATAAAACTGAACATCCATATTGGGCTCAAAAGGTTGTCCAAAACTATTGAATCCAGTGCTTCCCCATCGGCGTGATGTACGCATGGGTTTTATGGCGGCTATCAATACATCGCTCCTGTTTTCATTAGTAAGTTGCTGAAGCAAAGCAATATCCCCTACATAAATAGAACGTCCGTGGGTGCCCAGCACCAAATGGTTGGCTTCTTTTTGGATCACTGCATCATGAAAGGCCACATTGGTCAATCCATCTACAAAAGGACTCCAGCTTGCCCCTCTATCCAACGACACATACGCTCCGTTATCGGTTCCTACATAAAGCACGTCCCTATTTACAGGATCTTCCTGAATTACATTAACAGGAGAGGTTGGTAAATTGGAACTGATGTTTTTCCAAGTGGCTCCAAAATCTTCAGAAACATACACATAAGGGGTAAAGTCATCCCAACGGTACCCATTTAAGGTAACATATACCCTCGATTTTTTATGACTGGAAGCAATCACACGGCTTACCCATAGATCCTTTGGGAAAGAATTGGATATTTTCTTCCAATCGCCTCCAGCATTTCGGGTTACATACACCAATCCATCGTCACTTCCTGTATAGATAAGTCCAAATTCGAATGGGGATTCACTAATGCTTGTAAGGGTTCCGTAGGCTACATTTCCTTTCTTGCCCCCTTGGGTAAGATCGAAAGAAATGGCTTGCCAATCGGTTCCCTGATTCATGGAACGCATCAATTTATTTCCACCCAAATACAAAATGTCCTGATTGTGATCACTAAGCTCTATAGGGGTTTGCCAATTAAAACGGTATGGGTTTTCGCCCAATTCGTGCTTGGGCTGTATGTAGGTTTGTTCCCCTGTTTCCCGATTGAGCCTAAAGTAGTTCCCAAACTGAAATCCTGTGTACACAATATCGCTATTACGGTTGTCTATTTCGATCTGCATTCCGTCACCTCCCATAATGCTTTCGTATGGATAATGACCACTTTGATGCCAACGCACACTCTCCGAATAGGTATGGGGTCCTACCCAAACACCATTATCTTGCAATCCACCATATACGTTGTATGGTTTTTCGTTATCTACATTTATGGCATAAAACTGTCCTACGGAAGGGGTATTGAGTTTTATCCAGTTTTCACCATCGTCATAAGAAATATTAACCCCTCCATCGTTCCCATCGATAAGATGTCCAGGTTTTCTAGGATTGATCCACAATGCATGGTGATCTGCGTGCACATTAGGAGCACTAATGGACGTGAAGGTTTTTCCACCATCCTTGGATTTTATGATCGGCACCCCATAAATGTAGATACCATTGGCATTGTTGGGATCCACGTGTATTTTTCCGAAGTAATACCCATAACTATAGTACAATCCATCTAAATATCCTTTATGCGTCTTTTTCCAGGTTCTTCCTCCATTTTCACTTTTGTAAACCTCAGCACCAATTACCGGGGTGTCAAACAAAAGGGTATTGGCATCTTCTAAGTATTTGGCCAAATCCACTGGGTCTGCACTTCCACTGCGGATCATCTGCTTTACATTTTCTGCTTTGTATTTTTCTTGAAAGCGGTTGCTACGCAAAAACTCGTTTAATTTCTTATTGTCAAGTGCCAAGAATTGGTCTTTGGTCATGGTTTTGAAATCGTCCTTGGAAAGCACATTCGTTCCTTCGTCATCATCTTTTTCTTTTTCCCTTCTAAACTGACTGTCATGAATGGCATAGACTATGTTATCGTCTACCACTGCCAAACCAATTCGCCCTACTCCTTCGCCCGTTGGGAAGCCACTTCCATCCACGGTTATTTTTGTCCAAGTATTCCCTGCATCGGTACTTTTATAAATGGCACTACCATCACCACTTCCCCTAAAATTCCAAGCTTTACGGTCTTTATCCCAAGAAGAGGCATAAATCGTATTGAAATTGGAAGGGTTGGCGTCCATTTCTATGATCCCACTCTGATCGTTTACAAACAGGGTTTTGTTCCAGGTCTTCCCCCCATCGATCGTTTTAAAAACACCCCTTTCAGCATTCTTGGAATACAAATGCCCTACAGCACTTACCAAAAGCTCATTAGGGTTGTTTGGATTGATGAGTATTTTACTGATATGATGGGAATCTTTCAAACCCATGTTCTTCCATGTTTTTCCTTGATCGTTAGATTGCAATATGCCGATACCAGCATAGGAAGATCTAGAAGAATTCACTTCCCCAGTTCCTACCCATATAGTGCCATTTTTCCAATCTACGGCCAAGCTTCCAACATTTTGTGTAGGGCTGCTATCCAATACCGGTTCGAAGGTAGTTCCATTGTTATTGGTATACCAAACCCCTCCACTGGCATATCCTACATAAAATTCTATAGGGTTGTTGGGGTTCACCGCAAAATCTACCACCCTACCGCTCATTACTGTGGGTCCAATATTTTTGAACGGAAGGTTTTTTACAATGGAATTTTTTGTCATTTCGGCCTTTTGATTCAGGCCTTGTTCCACTTTTGAAGCTGAAGTTGCTGGTTGTTGTGAAAAAACAACACAGGAAAGCAACCCTAAACTGATGGAGAGTATTTTTTTCATTTTGGTGGTTTTTGGTTCTGAAAAGTACTGCTTGATTAAACCACTTCAAAATTATTTGGTGAAGTTTAACATCCTTGAACCCTGTTGTATTCCCCTCCAGTTCCACGAATCTTTTTTACCTTCGGTACTTGGAAAGAAAATTATGATGCCTTCAGTCACACAGTTTGAAACCTACCTTAAAAAGACCATAGACAACGACTCTTTGGACTCACAACTCCCCGATGTTTTAAATGCTTTTCAGTTTATCACCCTTCCCAAGAACAGTTTTTTTGTGGAAGAAGGTGATATATGCCAGTATTTCTGTTTTATTGAAAATGGCATCCTGCAACATTCCATACAAGTCTTAGGGGAAGAAAAAACCACGTACTTGGCAATGCGCAATTCCTGTACAGCTGCATTAAAGAGTTTCAAGAATCAAGTCCCTTCCCGAAAAAACATTCGTGCCTTAAGCGATTGCGACCTTTGGGTTATCGATCTGGAATCTTTCGAAAACCTTTTGAAACACAGCAAAGCATTCTACACCTTTTATTATAACCTCATAGAAAACCAAATTTACCGCATCGACGATTACCGTATCGATCTCCTTACTTTGAGTCCAGAGGAACGTTATAAAAAAATGCTGGATAACGAACCCAAATTACTTCAGCAAGTACCCCTTCACTACCTAGCTTCTTTCTTGGGGATTTCCACCCGACACATGAGCCGAATTCGGAAGAATATAAAATAAGGACATTTGGCTAGCTGAAAAAAATGCTGCATTACTTACATTTGGGAATCCTATCATTTAAATTCATACAACAATGAAATACGACCCTATCGATCACAGTCTTTACATAAAGAACCGAAAGAACTTTATGGCTCAAATGAAGTCCAACAGTTTGGCCGTTTTTAATAGCAACGATATTTATCCGGTGAGTGCCGATAGCACCATGCCTTTTAACCAACACCGCGACATTTTGTTTTTAAGCGGTGTGGATCAGGAAGAAAGTATGCTACTCCTATTCCCAGATGCTGTGGAAGAAAAGCACAGGGAAGTATTGTTCCTTAGGGAAACCAACGAACACATTGCGGTTTGGGAAGGTGAAAAACTTACCAAAGACCGTACTTATGAGGTAAGCGGGGTAAAGACCGTGTATTGGCTTTCGGATTTTGATAAGATCTTTTTTGAATTAATGACCCAAGCCGATACGGTGTATTTCAACACCAACGAACATTACCGTCAGGCAGTGGAAACCCAAACCCGCGAGGATCGATTCATCCAAGCCACCAAAGCAAAATTCCCTGCACATAGCTGGGCCAAGAGCAATCCTATCTTGCAACGCCTTCGTTCGGTAAAGGATCCTATAGAAATAGACCTCTTGCAAAAAGCTTGTAACATTACCGAAAAAGGCTTCCGTCGCGTATTGAATTTTGTACAACCCAATGTATGGGAATACGAAATCGAGGCTGAATACATGCACGAGTTTTTACGAAACCGATCCAAAGGATTTGCCTACACTCCTATCATTGCCAGTGGAAACAACGCTAATGTATTGCACTACATAGAGAACAACCAGCAATGTAAGGACGGGGATTTAATTTTAATGGATGTAGGGGCCGAATACGCCAACTACAGTAGCGACATGACCCGAACCATTCCTGTAAACGGTCGTTTTACCGATCGCCAACGTGATGTATACAATGCGGTGAATCGAGTAAAGAACGATGCTACAAAAATGCTGGTCCCTGGAACCCTGTGGAAAGAATATCATGTAGAAGTGGGGAAACTCATGACTTCGGAGTTATTGGGATTGAGGCTGATTGACAAAGCCGATGTACAAAACGAAAATCCAGACTGGCCTGCCTATAAAAAATACTTCATGCACGGAACCTCCCACCACATAGGATTGGATACCCACGACTATGGAATTTTATGGGAGCCCATGCAAGCCGATATGGTATTTACGGTAGAACCTGGCATCTACATCCCTGAAGAAGGGTTTGGTATCCGATTGGAGGACGACGTAGTGATTCAGGAAAACGGTGAACCCTTTAACCTTATGGGGAACATCCCTATCGAAGCCGAAGAGATCGAGGATATTATGAACAGTTAAAAAACAAAAACCTCCAGATAAATTGTATCTGGAGGTTTTTAATTATTTAAGTCCCTGATCAAACTCTAATCTGGAACCTGATCCATTTTTACTTGAGGCATAGCAGACGTTAATGTCTTGTTCACAATTTTCCTTCTCATAATGGACTTGTCGTTAAAGTGCCTCGATATATTTTGAATTAGCTCTGTATAGTTGTCATTACCTTCCGCGGAGTGATAAATAGGTTTTATAGACCTACAGTTTTCATGCTCAAAAATGGAGTTTAATAAAACTCGATCCGACAACCCACAGGAATGTCCAACAATAACTGTTTGAAATTGACCACTATCTATAAAATCGAATAACGATTTATATGAATTGTTTTGAGAATAGGAAAACGATTTGAAGTTCTTTAGAAAATCGTTATCCCCCATATTTTCTATCTTTTTATAATCTTCATCTATTTCATCCCCAAACCCAAAAACAATTGAATCCTCACGATTATCTTCTAAACTACCATGAATATAGTTAGTTACACTATTGTGACCATCTTTAATTAACTTATTAATATAAAATTCAATAGTAGGTGTGTAGTTGAAGACTAAAAAATGTGCTCGCCAACGGACATTTAAATTTGTCATTTTTTTATAGATCAATTTCAATAGCTCATTTTTATCTTCTTTAAACTGAAACTCCTCCGCTAAAGATTTATCACTATCTCTAATAGCTATGGGCTTCAATATGTCTAAGACCGTTTCCCATTCCTCATTTATTTTCCAATTAAAATCATATTTTTCAACCACCTCATTTTGAAGGTATCTAACCAATAGTCTTCTAACTTGTTCAAACTCTGAATTTAATCTAACAATAACAGCTTTTTTTCTGTTTTGCTCTATCGAATCATCAAAAGCAATGTTCTTTAATTGATTATAGTATTCGTTCTCAACATCCACCCAATTATTTATAGAATTTATCCGGTTAATGCGCTTAAAAAATTCATTCTTAAAAAGAAAAACAAATCCCGAAGAACCTTTTAGGATCAATTCATATGGGTTATAGGTTAAACCATATTCTCGACTATATTTATTGATGTTTTTAGCAAATGATTTGAAATCAATTATTTCACCAAAATCAAAAAAACCTGCATTAGACGGGTCTATATAGACTATTTCTGAAAGCAAGGGATCAGAATAATCATCCTTCAAATTTTTCCAAAAGCTATTTAAAAAATGTCCATAAGAAGTTGGTAATCCATGGGCAAGATCAAAACCATTACCTATTATAAACAGTCTATTCATTTATTTCTTCAGATTTTGTTATCACCGCTAAAATCCCAAAAGTTACCAATGCAGGAAGTATCCATCCCATATGTTCATTGGAGAATGGAATTATATCTTTAATGGACTGTAGCGAACCTTTTGGTAAAAGAAACCCAAGAAAATCGGGAATACTGAAAAGGAAAGTGACCAATACCACCCCCCTAAAAATTTGTTTGGAACGGAAGCGTTCGGGCAATATATTCAGTAAAATAAGTACGATTGTAATAGGATAGATGAACATAAGTGCGGGTAGTGCCACATCTATAATATAATGTACATCGAATTGCCCCATAACCACACCCAAGACACACCCCAAAACCCCTGTAAGGATATATGCCATTTGCGAATTACCAAATACGCCTTTTACAAAATCGGCGGTTCCTGTTACAATCCCAACTGCAGTAGTAAAACAAGCCAGTGCAACCAAAACAGCTAAAAATGCGGTCCCGATATCCCCTAAGGTTTTGGTACTTAACAAGGTGAGTAGTTGGGTTCGGTTTTCGGCATCCAAGGTTCCACTGTAATAAGCGCCCAATGCAATGAGTCCTCCATAAATAAAGAGCAGCCCGAGCCCAGCATACAATCCAGCTTTACCAATCATTTTGCGTTTGTCCTCATAGCCATAGGTTCCTTGTAAGGCAAAGGAAATAACTATTACTCCTCCAACAACCACTCCACCAATAGCATCGAAGGTTTGGTAGCCTTCCAAAATACCTTCGGTAAGGGGAGAATTAAATAAGGAAGCCCGAATGGGTTCCACATCGGCAAAAAGTCCTATACCTATAATAAGTACTAATATGAAGATGATTAATGGGGTAAGGAACTTTCCGATAATGCTCAATATCTTGGTTCGGTTAAGCACAAAAACCAGCACCAACGCAAAATAGATACTACTCAAGGTTAACGACGATATCGAAAAATAGGGTTGTATGGCCATCTCATAGGTGACCGAAGCCGTTCTGGGCGATGGTAGTGAAATAGAAATAATATATACGGCTATGGCATAGACCATAGCAAAGGCCGGGGATACCTTATTGGCAAAGTCCAACATGGTTCCCTGTAACCGTGCATGACCATAAATGGCCAATATGGGAATGATTACTGCCGAAATGGCGAATCCTAAAATGACCCAGAACCAAGCATCACCAGCATTGTATCCCAAAAATGGGGGGAGGATTAAGTTTCCGGCACCAAAAAATAAAGAGAATAAGGCAAAAGCAGTAACGAAGGTTTGTTTGGTAGGAGTCATTGGCGGATATTTGTCTGCCGAATATAGAAAAATGATTTATCACTACCACGACACTCCTATTTTTTATGAAGTCCAAGGCACTGGGCCGACTTTAGTTCTATTGCATGGCTTTTTGGAAAGCATTTCCATGTGGAGTGTTATAGGTAAATCCCTTTCAGAAAAATATACGGTTGTAACCATCGATCTTCCTGGCCATGGAAAAAGCGGGGTGATTACCGAGACCCATTCCATGGAACTTATGGCTGATGTTACTTACCAGATATTACAACATTTGGGAATTAAAGAAATGACCTTGGTAGGACATTCCATGGGTGGGTATGTGGCTTTAGCACTTGCCGAAGCAAACCCGGAAACAATAACACATTTAATATTACTGAATTCTACCTCGCAAAACGACAGTCCCGATCGCAAAAAGCAGCGGGAACGTGCTTTAAAATTTATTGAACGGGAAAAGGACATGATCGTTAGCATGGCCATAAATAATCTATTCTCCCCCGAAGTTCGCGAAAAGTATGTCTTGGAAATCGAACAACTAAAACAAGAGGCCCTTACATTTCCAACCGAGGGGATCATGGCGGCCATTCGGGGAATGAAAGAGCGAAAGGATCGCACCTATATATTAAAGGAATTTCCAAAAAGGAAGACACTCATCTGCGGGAGGAAAGACCCCATAATACCCTTCTCGGCATCTAAAACGGTCTCAAAAATGACCCAAACAGCGCTTAAAATATTGGATGGGAGCCATATGAGTTGGATTGAAAACAGGGATGAAATTGTTAAAATTTTGCATTTTATCGATTAAATTAGCTTTTAATCGGATTTTTTATGTAGATTTAGTTCATCAAACCAACCACCCATGAGAACTCAATCCCCAAAGCAATTATTTACCTTCTCTGGACTGTTATGCAGCACGTTAGGCCATGATTATGTGGTAACCCGAAAAATCACAAACCACATTAATGAGTACAAATGTACCAATTGCGGTAAGGAAGTTACCGACAATTTCTCGGGGCGCCTGGAAAGCTTAACGTATAAAACAAAAGAATTAAACACCTCACTAGCCCATTTTTTTCAGAAAAAAATGAGGAGAAAACTAACCATATCGTATGAAAAAGCTAATCTGTAAACTGATAGGGCATCAGTTCGTATCAATTAAAGACAAAAATTCACAGATTCGTGAATACCAATGCCGTTGTTGCAAACAAAAGTATACGGAAGATGGATATGGCCAAATAGTAAGGCTCACGAAATATTGGGAAGAGAACAATTTACTCTTCGAACAACATTTTAAAAATAGAAAGGCTATCTAGGAGTCCTCTTCTGTTAAAGCATTCCATCCACGAGCTACCAAAGGGATTTTGGTATTTGCCCTAGTTACCAAATGCATTCCTTCTTTTTCGTTTGTTATGTGCCCTATGACCGTTAGGTTAGGATTTGCCTTAATCTTAGGAAAGTCTTCCATCTTTACGGTAAACAGTAATTCGTAGTCTTCTCCCCCACTCAACGCTATGGTCGTACTGTCCAATTCGAACTCCTCACAAGTCGAAATTACTTGAGGATCTAAAGGGATTTTATCTTCATAAAGATTGCACCCTACTTTGGAATTCTTGCATATGTGAATCACTTCGCTGGATAAGCCATCGCTTATATCGATCATGGCTGTGGGAACCACTTCCAGTTCTTTCAATAATTTGGGAATGTCTTTGCGTGCTTCGGGTTTTAACTGTCGTTCCACCAAATAGGTATAGTTATCCAATTCGGGTTGTGCATTAGGATTGGCTTGGAAGACCTGTTTTTCACGCTCCAACACCTGCAATCCCAAATAGGCTGCACCAAGGTCGCCCGTAACCACCAAAAGGTCGTTTTCTTGAGCTCCACTCCTGTAGGTAACCTCATCTTTGCCCACTTCACCTAACGCTGTAATACTTATAACCAATCCAGAAGTGGACGAAGTAGTATCGCCCCCTATGATATCTACATTATACAAACGGGCCGCCGTTTGTATTCCGTTATAAAGTTCTTCCAATGCTTCTACAGGGAAACGATTGGAGACTGCCATGGAAACCGTGATTTGCTTTGCAGTGGCGTTCATGGCATAAACATCACTCAAATTGACCATAACGGCTTTATACCCCAGATGCTTTAATGGCATATATCCCAAATCGAAATGCACTCCTTCCACCAACATATCGGTAGTAACCACCTGTTGCATACCTTCTTCAGGAGCAATAACGGCAGCATCGTCTCCAATACCATGAATGGTAGAGGTGTGCTTAATTTCGATATGCTTTGTGAGATGATCAATGAGTCCAAATTCCCCTAATTGGGAAATAGGGGTACGTCCTTGGTTTTTGTCTTCGAACATAATCTACAATTAACGGCGCAAAAATACGGCTTAATACCTAAGATATAGGCATTCGCGAATAATAATTTCATAAAAGCTTAGGGTCTTATTTTATAAATGCAGACCTTACTAAACCAAAGTTTTCCTACTTTGTAGAAAAAGAAGATAAAAAATTGGGTTATACGATTATGAAAAAGATATGCTATTTACTGTTTTTGTGTGTTATTGCGGTATCATGTTCCAGTGATGATGACGCTCCTGGAAGCAACCCCAACAGTGGTAATAATGGTGGGGACGACACCGAAGACCCTGTAGGTTATGACCCTGATACCCAGTTATCCTTTACGCCGTGCGTAAACGGAAAGGCGGGTTATTTCGATTGTTTCGGATACGATCTTGTTAGCCATATTCCCCTTTCTTTTTTCAATACAGAAAGGGCCAACGACTCATGGGGATGGACCGATCCTACTACGGGTAAGGAATATGCTATTTTGGGGCTTTCCGATGGTACTGCTTTTATCGATATCTCCGATGCGCAAAATCCAGTGTATTTGGGGAAACTATCTTCATCCGCTGCCAATAGCATATGGAGGGACATTAAAGTATACAACGACCATGCATTTATAGTAAGTGAAGCCGAAGAACATGGCATGCAGGTTTTTGACCTCACTCGGTTAAGAGATGTAGGAAATCCACCCGTTACTTTTACTATGGATGCTCATTTTACGGGTTTTGGCGATGCGCACAACATAGTTATAAATGAAGCGTCCGGATACGCCTATGTGGTGGGGAGCAATCTTTTGGGAGGAGGCCCTTATTTTATAGACATTCAAAATCCAACACTTCCTGTTCATGCAGGAGGCCATAGTTTGGATGGTTATTGTCATGATGCCCAAGTGGTAACTTATCAGGGGCCGGATTCGGATCATACGGGGAAGGAAATTTTAATTGGCAGCAATGCAGATAAATTGGTAATCGTAGATGTAACCAACAAAGCCAACCCTATTAACATAGCAACTACATCATACATACAGGTAGGATATACACACCAAGGTTGGTTTACCCAAGACCAGCGTTTTTTCCTAGTAGGTGACGAAGGCGATGAGGTCAATTTTGGTTTTAACGCACGTACTATTATTATGGATCTTCAGGATCTGGACAACCCTTTACTCTACTATAATTATTCTGGACAAACTTCCTCCATAGACCATAATGGTTATGTGGTAGGAGATCTTTTCTATCAAGCTAATTACACTGGAGGAATGCGGGTTATAGACATATCTAATATTGAAAATAGGGACATGTCCGAAATTGGTCATTTCGACACGTTCCCACTTAACAACGGCACGAGTTTCAATGGGGTTTGGAACGTATATCCCTTTTTTAATAGTGGCAATATTGTAATAAGCGACATAGAAAAAGGGCTCTTTATTGTTAGAAAAAACAACTGATTGTCCCGTTTTATTTCTCATAATTCTGCAAGAATTTTTCTCACAACTTAGGTTCTCAAGGCATTGATTTTGGGCAAAACTCCTTGTTCCTGATGAAAACTTACCTCCAATAGCCACTATGAGAGACTCCTAAAAATCTCATATACCCCTTACATAAACAAGACTTTAACGTTTTTCTTCGGTTTATTTCGTTAGATTTGGTCGCATTTTACCAAAATCATCAAAAAACATGAAAAAGAAACTACTACAACTTAGCCTTGTGCTATGTACATTTTCGGCCGTAGCACAAACCCCATGTGTGGGTGGAATGGCAGGAGACTACCCTTGTCAGGGCTATGACCTCATGTCGTTTATTCCTTGGACCACTTTTGGCGCCACCAACGCTAACGATTCCTGGGGATGGACCGATCCTCAAGATGGAAAAGAATATGCCTTAGTTGGGGTTAATAACGGAGTAGCTTTCGTAGACATAACCGATCCTGTAAACCCCATGTATTTGGGGAAGCTTCCTACCCACACCGATTCCAGCTTGTGGAGGGATGTTAAAGTTTACAACAACTACGCTTTTGTAGTAAGTGAGGCAGCAGGCCACGGAATGCAAGTTTTCGACCTAACCCGTTTGAGATCGGTGGGCAGTCCTCCAGAAACTTTTACTGAAGATGCTCACTATGACGGATTTGGAAGTGCCCATAACGTTGTTATAAATGAAAGTGCTGGATTTGCTTACGGTGTAGGAACCAATACTTTTAATGGCGGACCTCACTTTGTTGATATTTCAGACCCTTTAAACCCTGTAGGCGCTGGAGGATATGGTGTAAGTGATTATAGCCATGATGGACAAGTAGTTACTTACAATGGCCCCGATACGGATTATACAGGCCGCGAAATTTATATTGGAAGTAATACCAACGTAGTTATTATTGCAGATATTACCGATAAATCGAATCCACAATTTATTTCCTCGATTGGATACAACAACATAGCCTATACACACCAAGGATGGTTTACCGACGATCATCAGTACTTCATCCTAGGGGACGAGATCGATGAAATCAACTTTGGTTTCAATACCCGAAACATCATTTTCGATTTTAGCGATTTGGACAACCCACAGCACGTATTCGACTATTCAGGGCCTACCCCAGCTACCGATCACAATGGTTATGTAAAAGGCGATGTTTTTTACCTGGCAAATTACAAAGCGGGAGTACGTATGATCGATATCTCTGACATCGGAAATGGAAATGCCACAGAAATTGGATATTTCGATATTTACCCAGACAACGATACCGTAGGATACGATGGAGCTTGGAACATATACCCTTACTTTGAAAGTGGAAATCTTCTTATTACTTCGCTTCAGTTTAGCGATGCCAGTTACCTTGGCGGTATGCACATCATTAGGGAGTCTAACCTAGGAACCGAAGATTTTAGTTTGGAAAACCAATTGGCTCTTTCTCCCAATCCTGCGAATAACTCATTCACTATCCGTACCGAGCAAGCCCCAATCAACAACCTAGTTGTATACGATGTTTTAGGGCAGGTTCTTATGGAGAGAAGTCTTCCAGGGAATACTTCAGAAACCATAGATATCTCGACGCTTTCTGCAGGTATCTATTACGTAAGCATAAACAACAAAGCCACAAAGAAATTAATCAAACAATAAAAAAATTAAAACCCAAATCAAACAACTCATGAGAAACCTACTTTTACTATGTGCAGCAGTTTCGTTTCAATTTGCTGTAGCCCAAACCCCTTGTAGCGGTGGATCCGCAGGACAATATCCCTGTAACGGTTACGATCTACAATCGCACTTAAGCCTAGGAGACCTTAACGCTGGTGCAGGAAATGATTCTTGGGGATGGACCGATCCTTTGGACGGGAAAGAATATGCGTTGATAGGATTAAACAATGGTACTGCCTTTATTGATGTTTCCGACCCTGTAAACCCAGTTTACCTCGGAAAGTTACCTACCCAAACCAGTAACAGTTCTTGGAGAGATGTAAAAGTGTACAACAACCATGCTTTTGTAGTAAGTGAAGCTGGGGGACACGGAATGCAAGTATTCGATCTTACCCGTTTGAGAAATGTTTCTAACCCTCCTGTTACGTTCAACAATGATGCCCACTATAACGGATTTGGAAGTGCCCACAACATTGTAATTAATGAAGATTCGGGATATGCCTATCCAGTAGGTGCCAGCCAGTTTAACGGAGGCCCTATCTTCATCAATATCCAAGACCCTGTAAATCCTGTGGGAGAAGGTGGATACGCAATGGATGCTTACAGCCACGATGCGCAAGTAGTTACTTATAATGGTCCCGATAGTGATTATACTGGAAGGGAAATCATGATTGGAAGTAATGAAAATGAAGTTGTAATTGTAGACATTACCGATAAAGCAAACCCAGTTGGCATCTCCACTATTTCCTATAACAATGTAGGATACACCCACCAAGGATGGTTTACCGAAGATCACAGGTATTTCTTATTGGGGGATGAAACCGACGAATTAAACTTTGGATTCAATACCAGAACCGTAGTTTTCGATTTCGAAGACTTGGACAACCCACAGTTCCACTTCAATTATACAGGACCAACAGCAGCCATTGACCACAATGGATATGTAAAAGGGAACAAATACTATATGGCCAACTACAGAGCTGGGCTTCGTGTTATAGACCTTACCGACATTGCTAGTGGAACTATTACAGAAGAAGGTTTCTTCGATACTTTCCCAAATAGCAACAGTGCCAGTTTTAACGGAGCTTGGAGTGTATACCCATACTTTGGAAGTGGAAACATTGTAATTAGTGATATAGACAGAGGATTCTTTTTGGTAAAAGCAGCAGGTGTAGACAATACCAACCCTGTAGCCGTTTGCCAAGATTATACTGCCGAACTGGACAACACCGGACAAGTAATCGTAGCTGGAAGTAGTGTGGATGGAGGTTCTAGTGATGACAGTGGATCTTTTAGCATTTCCCTTAGCCAAAACACCTTCGATTGTAACGATTTAGGAGATCACGTAGTAACCGTAACGGTAACCGATCCTTCTGGTAATACAGATACATGTACAGCTACCATTACTGTTGAAGACAATGCTGGCCCTACTTTCGATTGCCATGAAGACACCACGGTTGCTATCGAAGCTGGAACAACTTATACATTGCCCGATTATGTAGCGGATGGTGATGTAGTAGCAACAGACAACTGTACATCCAGTCTTACCGTTACTCAAGATCCAGCAGCTGGAACTAATCTAGGGATTGGTACTCACACCATTTCCTTTGAAACTACCGATGACGAAGGCAATACAGGTACATGTTCGTTTGAGTTAACCATCGACGAAATAGCCGGAGTAACAGATTCACTTTTAGAGAAAGGACTATCTATTTTCCCGAATCCAGCTAGCAACGAAATCACCTTGGTTTCCGAAAATGTAAATATTAGCAGTATAGGAGTATACGACGTGACTGGGAAACGACTTATCGATGTAAGTAATATTGATACTGAAAGACAAAACTTAAACATTTCATCCCTAGCGGAAGGAATTTATTTTGTAAATATTAACAACCTTATAACTAAAAGAATCGTAAAAAAATAAGTCTTTAGTTGTAAATTTGTCAAAATATTAAGGTTTCTAGACTAAGACATAACATTTTTCGTTATGTTTTAGTTGTTTGCCTTAAATAATAAATAACTAATACCTTAACTAAAAAATAAATGAAAAAAATTACTTCAGCACTTATGCTACTGGCGACTTCTTTCGCCTTTGCCCAAACTCCATGTGATGGAGGTTCAGCAGCTCAATTCCCTTGTTTGGGATTCGACCTCCAAGATAGAATAACCAACACCACTATGGGAGCTTCCGGAGCTAACGACTCTTGGGGATGGACCGATCCACAAGATGGTAAAGAATACGGAATTATTGGATTAGACAACGGAACTGCTTTCATAGACATTTCCGACCCAACCAACATCGTTTACCTAGGAAAACTACCAACACACACTACCAGTACTATTTGGAGAGATGTAAAAGTATACAACAACCACGCTTTTATTGTAAGCGAAGCGGGGGGACATGGAATGCAGGTTTTCGACCTAACCCGTCTAAGAAATGTAGCCAGCCCACCAGAGATTTTTGACGAAGATGCCCATATGGACTCTTTTGGAAGTGCTCACAATATTGTAGTGAACACAGATACTGGTTATGTATATCCAGTAGGAACCAGTTTATTTAACGGAGGCCCTCTTTTCGTTAATGTACAAGATCCTTTAAATCCAGTTTTTGAAGGAGGATATGGTTTAGACGACTACAGTCACGATGCTCAGGTTGTTACTTACAATGGTCCTGACAGCGACTATACAGGAAGAGAAATCATGATTGGTAGTAATGCAAACGAAGTTGTAATTGTAGACATTACCGACAAATCCAACCCACAGAATATTTCAACGGTTTCTTACAGCAATGTAGGGTATACCCACCAAGGATGGTTTACTGAAGACCAAAGATACTTCGTGTTAGGGGATGAGACTGATGAAAGTAACTTCGGATTCAACACACGTACCATTGTTTTCGATTTTAGTGATCTAGACAATCCACAATTCGATTTCGAATATTATGGAGACACTGCTGCTATCGACCACAATGGTTATGTAGTAGGAGACAGATACTATATGGCTAACTATTCAGCAGGTATGCGTGTATTGGACATTAGTGATATCGCTAACGACAATATCACCCTACACGGATACTTCGACACCTTTACGCCTAACAATAACACCAACTTTGCTGGATCTTGGAACGTATATCCTTTCTTTGAAAGTGGGAACATTATTATAAGTGGTTCTTCTGGTTTTACGTTGGTAAAAGAATCCAACCTTTCCGTAGACGACTTACAACAAAAGAACTTCTCTTTGTACCCTAACCCAGCTAGAAACAGTTTGACTATTTCTTCAGAAAACGAAGGAATCTCTAAAGTTGAAATCTATAATGTACTAGGACAAAGAGTAATGGATAACACCTATGCTTCCAACTTAACCGAAACCATCAACATTTCTAGCTTAAACACGGGAATGTACCTTGTTAAGATCAACAATACTACAGCCAAGCGATTGGTTGTAAAATAATATAGATGCTATTGAAAAAGAAAAAGTTCATATTACTATTAACCTTATTCGTAGGGGCAGGTATCATCTCCACTTCTTGTAGTGGAGATGATTCTAACCCTCCACCCGACCCAGGACCTGGGCCAACGGGTTTTTTAGGTGAAATAGACTTCGTAAAAACCTTTGGCGGAAGCGATATAGACGAAGCCAATGATGTTGTGGAGGCCAACGATGGCGGTTATGTCATTGTAGGTTCTACCAAAAGTACAGATGGCGATATTACCGACAAAACTGACTCCAGTAACGACGTTTGGGTTCTTAAACTCAATGCTGAAGGAGAAAAAGTTTGGAGCAAGACGTATGGCGGTACTAATGACGACGAAGGCTTTGCCATCAATAAAACCAACGACCGAGGATATGTCCTTACAGGATACAGCCGTAGTAACGATGGGGATGTAGGTGGA
>JANQKN010000143.1 GCA_028281065.1 Flavobacteriaceae bacterium
GGCCAGCGAGGGCCAAGACCCAGGGGGCCATCCCCAGCGGTTTCGACGGGGGGATGGAGGTAATCGTGGACCAGGACGACCGCTACGTACGCTTTGGGTTCATAGAGACCGCCAACGGCGCACAGGGAAACAGCTACCTGGACTACGGCTTTGAGGTGGACAACAATTCCCTTTCTCCCAAGGTACGGGTCATGACCCGCGGTAGCTTCGAGCCTGGGAACTGGGCCTATGCCGCAGGAGACCTCTTCCGTGTGGAGCGGGTGGACAGCAATGTGAAGTTCTACAAGGGGAATACCCTGTTGCATACCGAACCCCTTACACAGGCGGAAGAGGATGCCGCCCTAGTGGGCAAGGTGTCCTTTAACGGCAATGTGGGTGGTAGCGTCTCCAACCTGCACCTCTTTGGACCACTATTGGACAAGAAGTTGCAACGGGTGGACTATGCCTACAACATACGCGGGTGGCTTACCGACATTAACGACATTGCCGCTGCCAGTGCGGGCAGCAAGGGGTTGAGCCAGTACAGCGACCTCTTCAACTTCCACATAGACTACAACACGGTAAGTGGTGGTACGGGGGCCACCCCCCTGTACAACGGGAACATCGCCCAGACCCTCTGGAAGACCGAAAACGATAGCAAGGATGTACGCTCTTATACCTATGCCTACGACGACCTGAACCGTATCTTAACGGCTACAGGGCACAAAGGCAATACAGTAAATAACCTAACGAATTATAATTTCCATGATGTCGAGAATATAGGTTACGACAGGAATGGGAATATACTTTCCCTGGATCGGTGGGGAACCAATATAAACCACGACCCCCGCGGGTTGTGGGACCAACTCAGTTATTCATACTCCAGCAACCGGCTTACCAATGTGACCGATGCCAGTAACCACACTTACAATGCCTTTGGGTTCAAGGATGGCAACGATGCCAACCTGAGCCAGCAGAATGACTATGAATACGATGTTAACGGCAACATGGTATTGGATCGGAACAAAGGTATAACAGCAATTACATATAATCATTTGAATCTGCCTACCCATATTACAATAAACAATGGACAGGGCAACGGAACTATACAGTATGTGTATGATGCCACGGGGGTAAAACTCAGTAAGTCAGTTACACAAACTGGCACTTCACCAATCGAGATATTGTATGTGGGTAATTATATCTATGAGGATGGGAGGCTGGAATTTTTCTCACACCCCGAAGGGTATATAGAACCCGTTGCGGGAACCAGTAAGAGCATCGGCTTCTCCACTGGTGGGGCCACCAGCTATACTGCCTATAACTATATATATCAATATAAAGATATGTGGGGAAATACGAGGCTTTCGTATTCAGATGCTGATGGGAATGGTTCCATAGATCCAGGTACTGAAATCATACAGGAACGCAACTACTATCCTTTCGGATTAACACATTCTGGATACAATGTAAATGTATCCTCACAAGGAAATAATCTTGCCCAAAAATTAAAGACATACCAAGGACAAGAAGTAAACGAGGATTTTGGACTAAATGCACATGAATGGAAATACCGGATGAGTTATCCAGATATTGGTAGGTTTTGGCAGATTGATCCATTAGCAGAAGATTATGTGTACAATTCCACCTACGCCTTCCAGGAAAACAAAATGGGGATGGGTGTAGAACTTGAAGGTTTGGAATTAGCAGAATGGGATCCTGATTTTTCAGGTAGCATACATCGATTTGACACAAAAGAACATAGTGAAACATTCATTAATGTATTAGTAGATGAAGTCCCTGTCGTAGGGGAGGTTAAATCGGTAGTTGAAGGAGATTATTCAGGTGCTATAATTGGCCTTATTCCATTTGGTAAGCAGTTAAGGAGGATATTTAAACCAGCGAAGAAGGCCAAAAAAGTTGATGCTGCGGAAACACTCAAGAAAAACAAGGAAATCGGAAAATTAGGAGAAGAAAAAATAACTCAAGAATTAAAAGAGGAGTTTCCTGATGACGAAGTGCTTGAGCAAGTAACAGGTAAATTTGAAGATGGGACTTCCACTCGTTTTGACAATGTAGTTGTTGATGGAAAAACAGGTAAAACAAAACTCGTTAATGAAACTAAGACGGGCCAAGGCGATTATTCCAAGCAACAAAAGCGTTATCATCAAGATGGTGAAAGTACTACATTGACAGGGAAAAACGCTGGACCCGTAAGTGGGCAGACGGTTAATTCATCAAGTACAAATACTCGAACAACAAGGGTTAAACGAGAAGATTTAGAACAACAATGAAGGTAAAAGAGACAGCAAATCGACTATTAGAGGAGATCAGTCCATTTTTTGAGAAATGGGAATTTAAGCTTAACAAACAGCAAAGAGAGTTTAAAAGAGCCGTTGGGGAATGCACCCAAATAATTGCGTTTTTCTTTTATAAAAAAGGGAATTATATAACAATAAAACCCGAGATAAGGATACAGGTTAAATCGATTGTAAATATATACAAGGCCAACACATCCATAAAAGGACGTCCTTATTGTTGTTTGGGAAATCATTTGTTTGAGATATTACGGTATATTGATGAAGGAGTTGAACATGGTTTTAGAAAAAAAGCTGTTGCAGATTGGTTAGTAAGGGACGAAGGCAGTATAAATAAACTGATTGAGGTTATTCCAACATATTTAGAAGAAACTATTTTACCATACTATGATCAAAATAGCTCACTATCTCGTGTAGATGAAGTATTAAATAAGAAGCCACGTGAAATGTCCATTCATAACTATCTATATCCTTTACGGGCTAATGTAGCCATAATTGCAGCGAAACTCAATGGCAATCCAAAGTATGAAGAACTTATCGGAATTTATGAAGAAGAATTGGAAGAAGCAGAAGATACATACAAGGGTGAATTCTACAGACTAAAAAAGTATTTAAGGAATTACTGCTTAGATTAGAATAAAATTATACTACAAAACCGCTCTTCGGGGTGGTTTTTTTATTCTATCCTAACCATTTCCCCCTCAATTCTTCGGGTGTCGTCATATGCAATATAGGAATAACCATTCTGTGTAACAGAAGTGATGTCGACATTAAACTTTGTTCCTATTAAAGAACTATGTTCGGGATTATTTACGTCTATATAAGTAAGTATATACTTACATTTCGACAACCATTTTATCGATCCTATGTACTTGTCTCCATTTAAATTATTTTGTTCAACTTGTATGGAATCGTTCCTGATAATGATGGTATCTTGTCCATCATAATCTGCATATTTAAAAGTCCCTGTTCTGAACCTAGAACAATCCCCTTTTCGCGCATTGCAACTTAACAAAACAAATGCTAATAAGAACAGAATGCAGTTTTTCATTTTATTTGATGACTCTTAGTTATAAATTTTTATGAGGACGAGTGTTCTAGTTTAAGCACAAAGTTAGGAGAAAAAAGTACTGAAATATGACAATGCAATAAATTGATAAATGAGTAATCCTATTTTATGTAATATATATTATTATAAAGGTCTCCAAAGTCAACACCACTTTTAGACATAATTTCAGTTTGCACCTTCCCTTTGATCTTTTATGAAAGTGATTTTCTGGTTGTTTCCTAAAGGGGGCGGGCAGTTTTTATATTTTTAAAATTTACTTCTCCGCAATTACCTCAATCAAAATAGGACAGCACAAGGTCGCTCCCCGCGTGTCTTCCAGCGTATCCATATCCTCTAGCGCCTGTTGTACCTCTTCCTCTGTTAGTAATCCCATATCCTTGATCCTTGGGAAGTAACTGTGATAAAACGTTTTGGGCCATTGCCAGGTAACATTGTCGGGTGTTGCCAGTTTGGACATCAACCGTAGGTTGTTGATCTTCATGCCCATTTGGGATAGGGTAACGGGCAATTCCCGTCCTATATCGATCTCTGCGGGGGAATCCTTAAAGCTCTTTAAAGCCATAGCAATGGCTTTGTTTAATCCCGATTTTTGGGGTTCGGTTTGGTGGGTGGACCAATCGTAGTATTCGTGGATCACCATTCTCCCACCGGGTTTCAGTGCATCGTATACTTTTTGAAGGATTTTCTTAGGATTGGGCAACCAAGCCATAGCCCAACGACAATACATACCATCCAAGCTGTTAGGTTCTAATGTCATCTCGTTGAAATCGGCCAAGACAGCATCAATATTTAAATGATAGAGTTCGGAGATGTGCTTTAAGTGTTCAATATAAGCTTCGGATTTATCCACACCGATTACCCGTCCTGTCTCTCCCGCTAAATACGCCATTTCCTTGGTGCAGAATCCAGGGCCGCATCCTAGGTCCAATAGGGTTTGTCCTGCTCGGAATTGGGCCAATCGCCAGCCGTGTTGGGCTTCTTCGGCCCAAACTTGGTGTTGTACCCCTAATCGATGTAGTTCTTGGGCATCGGTCCCAAGGATATAGGCATTTTTTTCTTTCATATTCTGGAAGGCTTTGTGTCCTATAAAAATAGGGAAATTTTATCTAGGATGGAATTCAGAAAAACAATCAGTAATTCACATATACATCGCCAATAAAGGGTTCTGGGAAATTGGGATGGTTCAAGACCAGCACATAGAAATAGGTGCCTACGGGAACAAATTTGTTTTGGTAAAAGATCCCCATGTTGGGAACGGCGTCCCATTCGCCTTCGTCATTCCCTCCTTCATAGATAAGGTTTCCTTCACGACTGTAGATCTTCAGGTTAAAATTAGGGAAGACGTTTACTACGTAATCCATGTGCAAAACATCGTTGTAGGTATCTCCATTTGGGGAAACTCCCTCGTAGACAATCGGCGGGCATTGCTCCACAATGAGCTCGAACGAAGCCGTGGTAAAACAAATCTCGTTTTCCAATCGTACATAAATGGTTTGCGGGTTGCCGGTGTTTTGGAATTCGGTGGTGTTGAGAATAGGATTGGTGTTGGCAATGGCATCTTCCTGCGTAAGGAAATAGTTGAACTCACCATTACTATTTTGGGTAATCAACTCATCTTGTTCGGTAAGGTTGAATTGGGCTATTTCAAACCCACGGTCGCATTCGGTAAGGTTAGGTAACTCGGGAATAGGGGGAATGGTGCCAAATTCGGCAACAATGTCAAAATCGTTATTGAATTCGTTCAATTCCTCTACAACACCCAGTCCAGTACCGTCGTCATCCACAACCGCAGCCAATACAAAGGTGTCCGGTAAAGTCTCAGGAAGGGTAATTTCTAGGCTTCCTGCTTCAGATCCACCAATAGGAATAGTATTTTGTGTTTGGGCTTGCCCAATAAGTACCAGATCGGCATAAAAAGCGACCAGGGTTTCAGCAGGTAACTCAGCAGTTCCTTTGGTATTATGAACCGTAAACTCTATTAAAAGATCCCGTTGTCGACACGCATAGATTTCATTATTAATCATCACCGTGGCATCGGGCAGGGGACAGGTAATCACTTCTATGGTAAAACTATCCACGATATAACAATCGGGGTTGGATACCCGTATCCAAATGGTTTCGGGATTGGAGGTGTTTTCGTATTGGGTTAAATCGCCTTGTATGGGATTGGTATTGTTTTCGGCGTCTGCTTCGGAGGTATGATAGCTTAAGGTGTCATCTGGATCTATAGAAGCAGTTGCTTCGGTAAGATCGAACAATTCTGTACCCACTACCTCACAGAGTTCAAGGTTTTGCAATGCTCCTATCACGGGGAAGACCAACAAATGGAATTCGGTATTGTCTTCATTGTTGTCGTCATCCAATTCGTTGATGGCGTCGAAAGGATCTACAATCGCCCTGAGCAGAAAATCGGCTGGAATCCCATCGGGAACGGTAAAGGTGATGGAACCACTTTCGGATTCACCAAAGAGGATAATGGCTGTAGTTTGGGTTTCGGCCATAAGCACATTATCTGCAAAAAAACCGATTTCTACAGGCGGTAAACGATCGGTTCCATTGGTATTGTAAACCGTATAGTCTATGGTTAACTCCCTGTTTCCACATTCATCCCCTCCTTCGATATTGTCCATAGTTATGGTAGCATCGGGTAGGGCAATATTCAACACAGTAACTATATTGTTAACAATTACCAGATCTTGACTGGAGGTAAGCTCGATTAAAGCATCTGTGTCCCCAGGTTGTATCAAGTTTTCAATGCTGTACTGATCTATATCCATATTATACAGATCGGTGCTGTTGGTGAAGGTGTTGGTGCCGTTAAAGGCATTGTCGGGTGGATTAAGCGGATTGCTTAGTAGGGTTCCATTAAGGCGTAAGGTTTCGTTATTGGCAAGGATATCGTCCCCTTCCCAAGCCAAAAAACCAATCTTGGCTTCGGCATTGTCCACAACTTCAAGCTCGGTTAATTGTATGGAAACACTCTGATTGGCTGCGGAAACGGATTCGAAACCATCAAAAACACTTACCTGATTGAGTGGAAGGTCGGGATCTTCGAAAATAACCGTAACAGCCCAACCTCCAAAATTGGTCGTGTTCCCAGGAAAAGCGCAGTAAATCTCTGGGGTAATATCTGGTGTAAATTCAGAAAAAGTATAGGTGCCATTTCCAGACCCGTTTAAAAAAGTCGTGATGTCGGCATAGGCTCCTGTGTAGAAATGTGTGTCATCACCCAAATCATATAGAAAGTCCCGTTCTGCTGTGATTGGGGTGCCATTTAAAGCAACATCAGGATCCAAAGCACCAGAACCAGCCCAATACAAATAGGCGGCTATCAAGGTTTGATCAGTCTCCAAGGTGAAATCGGCACTGCTTTCCAGCAAGATTTCACAAGGGGTGCCAGCACCTGTATTCTCCCCAGTGTTTAGGGTATTTCCAAAGGAAAGGTAGCTGTATCGTCCTTCAAATTGCTGAAAAAGTGCTACTTCTTGGGCAAGACCTAACAAGGGAAATACAAGGCACAGGGAAACGATCAATTTCTTGATGGAATTCATAGCAATTGGATTGATAGTTAAATATACGAATATTTACTATCGTCCAAGCAGGAATCTATAGTTTAGGAGTGACGGCCTATAAATCACGCTTTTTAAGAAGGGCATACGACCAGTAGATGAACAAAGCGGTCCAAGCTGTTACAATAAGTACCGTTGAGATTTGGACATCGTAGTTCTTACTGAATTCTTCTCCTAATTGACTGGCTGCACTTTGTACGGCACCCAACCGGGATCCAGGCTCAACAATTAGGTTGGACATGGAATTTAGAGGGAAAAAAGCCGTGATTTTTGGTGCAATGGCTTCTGCTTTCCAGTATAAAATCCCCATTGCAATTCCCTC
>JANQKN010000180.1 GCA_028281065.1 Flavobacteriaceae bacterium
ATAGAGTGCATCAAACGCTTTTTATCGTTAATGCTTTCTTCCAAAGAAATCATGGTTTCGGTACGGGTAACCCCTTCGATATCATCTATTTGATAGATAATCTCCTTGGCATGACTGGTATCCTTTGCGCGGATTTTACAGAAAATATTGAATTTCCCCGTGGTAACGTGCGCCACGGTAACGAAAGGGATTTCGTTAATGCGCTCCAATACAAACTGTGTTTGTGAGGTTTTTTGAAGAAATACCCCTACATAAGCGATAAAGGAGTATCCCAGTTTTTTGTAATCCACAGTTAAGGAAGAACCAATGATAATACCTGCTTCTTCCATCTTTTTTACCCTAACATGAACCGTTCCTGCAGAAATCTGAAGTTTTTTAGCGATATCCGTAAACGGTGTCCTCGTGTTTTCGATCAGCATATCCAAAATATGGTGATCTGTCTCGTCTAGTTTAAATTTTGCCATAAGTCTACGTTGTCTGGACAAAAATACTCTTTTCCCTAAAATTGCTGTGCCGAATCTTTGAAAAAAACCTGATTAATTGCGTTTTTATTAACAATCGTTGAAACTTTCTCACCTTCGGTAACGTTTTCATGAAGATTTAGTAATATTTCAGCTCCCTCCACATCTATTACTTTGTGTCCTATATGGTTGGAAAGTCGCCCTATTTCATCCACAACCGGCACCATTCTAATCTTTCCGTTTTCCAATTGTTCTTCATACTGAAGGGCTAGGGACTGGTTGGTCTCCAAACCGTTGAATTTCGCGTTTCTAATAAGGATATCCCGATACAGTTTGCCGTTTTCAGGAATGGAAGCATAGGGAATATGAGTAGAAACGGTTTCTTGATCAGGATATAGGTTAAACAGTGCTAAATAGGCATAAAATATATACTTACGGGTAATATCCCTTACATAATCCTCTGGATAATGGCCTGCCTCAAAAAGGATGGTGGGCACCTGTAGTGACTGAAAAGTATCCCCGACACAATTATCGTTAAAGGTGTCGTCGTATCGTCCTATCTGCCCCGGGATTAGGGTAGAAAGTACCGATGTCATCTGTGAAATATGACCCATTGCCACTTTCCGGGCCTTTGTAATACTTCTCGATTCATTGGCAGCAGGGGCTAAAAAGGAAATTGTGGCACTTTTGCTCCCTGGCAAGCTGTATAAAGTACGCTGATCATGTAGGTTAAGGCATAAATTGGGCGAAAAACGATCGAATAAATCCCTAAGTACTCTGCTTTCGGGTTGCGAAAGCTTCTTTGCGTCACGATTTAAGTCTATTTCATTGCTATTTTCACGGGTATACGCCATGGCTCCATCGGGATTAAGGATAGGAATTGCACAAAAAGTATACTCTTCTAGGAACTTTGAAACGGACTCTTGATAATTTTTTTCCTGGGTCAAGAACTTTAAAAAATCGAAAAGGGCCTTGGTTGTTGTCGATTCGTTTCCGTGCATCTGGGACCAAGCCAATACTTTTTTGGGTCCATTACCCAAGGTTATGGAAACAATTTCTTGGCCTTGTACGGAGGTTCCAATCGTTTCAATTTTTAAGATTTTACGATACGATTCCAAGATAGGGGAAAGGAGTTTTGAGTGGATATAACGTCCTTTTAAACGTGCCTCAAAATGTGCTGTATACCAAGTTTCAATTTCCATAGCGATAATTACCGTTTACAAAAGTAAACATCTAAGAGTTTACAATTGTAATCAAATAATTTCAATCATTCTGTTAATTGCTGTAAACAAAAGCAGTTATTTGTTTACAACGATATCTATAAATTTAACAATTTGCTATTGTGATAAATTTAATTATTTATATTTCAGATAATTACGTGCTTTAAACTAAACTATTTATTTAATATATTTAATCTTTGTTTACAATTGTAACTTGTTCTTCTGTGCCATCTTGATTACATTTGTAACTCAATTGATTTTATTCTAAAGTTACAATGGTAAACACGGTGGAATTTTCGAAAAGGCTGCAAAAAATCCTGGAATTTTATGGATTATCGGCTACTGCTTTTTCTGAAAAAATCGCTTTTAACCGCTCTACCATTTCCCATCTTTTATCGGGCAGAAACAAACCGAGTTTGGAATTTGTGATGAAGGTCTTGGAAGAATTTCCAGAGGTGGAATTGTATTGGTTGTTGAATGGTAAGGGTACCTTCCCTTCCGCTTCGGAAACCCCCGAACCCAAACCCGAAGTTCCTGTTTCCGAAATTCCATCGATCACCGAAAATCTGTTTTCGGAAAAAAAAGAGGCGGAACCCAAACCTCCCATAACTACAGAAATTGGAAAAAAGGAATTTCCCCCATCTGATTCAGAAATAGACCAAATCGTCATTTTTTACAAGGACGGGAGTTTTAAGGCATACAAATAGGGATCGTCTTCATAAAATTTCGGAAATTTGCATAAAATCCGAATATGCGCCCATTTTTTGCGATTCTCCTCCTCTTCCTGCTTACCGCTTGTTATTCCACAGAGCGAAACTGCGCAGACTTTAAAACCGGGACATTTACTTTCGAAACTTTGATAGGAACTGAAATTGAAACGACTACTTTCGTACGTAACGATTCTATCGAAATTGATTATTTTCGGGGAAAGGCAGACACCTCTGCCATCCGATGGGTCAACGACTGTGAGTATATCGTTAAAAAGGTAAACCCTAAGAACATGGCCGAAAAAAAGGCGGTACATATTAAGATTTTAAATACCGATAAGAACAGCTATACCTTTGAATACGCCATTGTAGGAGAAGCCAATAAGAAAAAAGGAACTGCCGTAAAGGTCAACTAAATTGCACTATGAAAAAATCCTTGGAACTATTTCAGAAAATCGTTCAGAACCTTCTAGAAGATGAATCGGTTCACCCAGTGGCCGAGTTTGTCCCTTCTGCAACCCTTTTTGAGCAGATGGACCTAAACTTGGATGAACATCCCATTTCTGAAGAAAATCTGGAAGAAATCCTACAGGACTTGGTATTTAAGGCTCCCAGAACGGCGACCAATGCTTTTTTCAACCAACTTTTTGGGGGACGTAACGACAAGGCCATTTTAGGGGATTTATTGTCTGTGATCCTTAACAACAGTATGTATACCTACAAAGCCGCAGGCCCCATGGTTGGGGTAGAAAAGGCAGTTTTGCGCAAAGTATGCGACCTAATTGGTTGGGACGAAAACGCAGGCGGGACCTTCGCATCTGGGGGATCCATGACCAATTTTATGGGCATGCTTATGGCGCGCGACTTTAAACAAGCCGAAGCCCGTTACGAAGGCGTTCAAAACACCTTAACCGTATACACCTCTGCCGAATCCCACTATAGCACCCCTAAAAATGCTGCATTTAGCGGCATTGGTCGAAACCAGGTACGCAGCATTGCCGTAGACGAAAAAGGGGCTATGGATGTAGCTACCTTGGAAGCCACCATTCTAAAAGACTTGGAAGAAGGATATACCCCTACCCTTGTTAATGCCACGGCTGGAACCACGGTTCTCGGAGCTTTCGACAATGTGGATGCCATTGCAGACATTTGCCACAAATACAAGGTTTGGTTCCATGTGGACGGTGCATATTGCGGTTCGGTTATTTTCAGTAAGAAATACACCCACTTGCTAAAAGGGCTGGACAAAGTGGACTCCTTTAGCTTAAACGCCCACAAAATGATGGGTACGCCCCTTACCTGTTCCCTTTTATTGGTAAAGAACAAGAAATTCTTATACGATAGCTTCTCCAACGATGCCAGTTACCTGTACCAAACGGATCACGACGACTTTAACCTTGGAAAGACTTCCTTACAATGCGGCCGAAGAAACGACGCCCTAAAATTTTGGACCCTCTGGAAAAGTGTGGGAACCCAAGGTTTGGAGCAAATGGTAAACAAACAGTTTGAATTGGCCGATTTTGCCCGTGAATATGTGCGAAATCACGCTGATTATGAGGACTTCAGCATTGACGACTCCATTTCGGTATGTTTTAACTACAAAGGCATTCCTGCGCGCGACCTGTGTACCTTGTTATACGAACACTCGCAATTGTTGGTGGGATATGGTTCTTTTGGTGATTTGGAATTTGTACGATTGGTAACCATTAACGTGAACAACGATACCGATGTCATCCTCGATTTCTTTAAAACCCTAGAACAATTTGTGGACGAAAACGAAACTTTGTTCTTAAACAGTAAGGTTTCGGTCTAGCTTCCCTATTCTGCCTTTTTAAGAAGGGCATTCTGCTCTTCCAACAACTGTTCGATATTGGCTAGAAGCTCAATGTTTTTAGGTGTTTCCACCGCTTCGTCTTTTGGGTCTTCGGCTTTGGCCTTAAAGCGGTTCATGACCTTTATGACCACAAAAATGGTAAAGGCGATGACTGTAAAATCGATCAATACCTCGATGAGTTCGCCATAGCCAATAGCAACTTCCTCAATACCTTCTGAAGCTTCCCGGAGGATGTATTTCTTATTTTTAAAATTAACCCCGTCGGTGAGTAAAGACAAAGGCGGCAAAGCCACCTTTTTCACCAATACATTTACCACGTTATTGAATGCGGTACCTATAATGATACCCACAGCCATATCGATCATATTGCCTTTTACGGCAAAATTCTTGAATTCGTTAATAAAGTTCCTCATATCTAAAACAATGTAGTCTGCCCTTCGTCATCAGAGGGAGGTTCCTCTGAGGTGCCACCGTTGGAAGGAGCTTCCTTAGTGGGAGCTTTAGCCTCTCCGTTGCCGGTCACGGCTTCTTCATCGATCACTTCCATTTCTTCTGCAGGTGTCGCCTGTGGGGGTTCGTACGGCAAAGGATCCAGTTCGTTAATTTCCAGAACTTTACTCTTGGTTAACTGGTTCCCCATGGCGGTAATTCCCTTTACTGAAATAAACTCTTCCAGATTTACCTCCAGGTTTTCTTTTCTATCTTTACCCCGCTCTTTCACAAAAACCACTTCGGCCATAGGTCGATGAACCGTAAAGATGCGCTCCAAATAGGATTTGGGATGGTCTGTGATAACACTATCTTCCCTATCTGGATTGTCTATAAGGAAACGTTTTACGTAGAAGAGTTCTTTTTCACCTTCCCAATAGATCGCTGAAAGTGGTTTCTTGGGGTCCCATTTTTCCAACACAATCATAGTATTGTCAAAGTGCATGGTAACTTCTGGGATGGCGGTTTTTATCACTCCATTTTGCTTCACGATAAGGAGTCGGTCCTCACTTTTAAATTCGCCTAGCAGTTCTCCTCTTCCATCCAAATTAAGGCGTTGTACAGTATCGTCGAACCAAATTTTACGGGGTTTAAGCGTAGAAAGTCCTTTTTCCTTTAATTCGACCCGTTTTACGGCATATTTGGTAACGATGTTTCCTTTGGAAGCTCGACCCTTCACCATAAGATCGGCAAAATCCAGGTCCCATTTAAGCTTCTTGATGCTTCCACTCTGGCGTAACAAAATGGTTACGATTTCGGCTTCCCCATTGGGGTTTGCCGTAAAATAAAGAACCTTGCTACCCTTATTGCCTTGGGTAAGGTGGTATTCCTTATCGCGGGTAATGGCAGTAACGTTAAAGCGCTTTACGTACGTAGCGCCACGGGTACCATCCTTATAAATCATATTGTAGGTAGTGCGCTTGTCTTTTTTCTTAAACACAGCAACGTGGATGATCCCTTTGCCCACAAAGGTTTTGGTGTCTACCTTGGTAACCATCATTCTCCCATCTTGGGTAAATACAATGATGTCGTCTATGTCACTACAATCCGTCACATATTCTTCACGGCGCATGCTGGTACCCACAAAGCCTTCTTCGCGGTTTACATAGAGCTTGGTGTTACGGATAACGACTTTGGTTTTCTGAATATCATCGAACACACGGATCTCGCTTTTGCGCTCCTTCCCTTCGCCATAGTCCTTTTTCAAACGTTTGAAGTAATCGATGGAATATTCTATAAGATGCTCCAAATGGTGCTTTACCTGGGCTATGCTGTCCTCGAGTGCATCGATCTTTTGCTGTGCCTTGTCGATATCGAATTTGGAGATACGCTTGATTCGGATTTCGGTCAACCGAACGATGTCTTCTTCGGTTACTTTACGCTTTAGGTGTTTTACGTGTGGCTTCAGTCCCTTATCAATAGCAGCAATTACACCTTCCCAGGTTTCTTCTTCCTCGATATCACGGTAAATCCTGTTTTCGATAAAGATGCGCTCCAAGGAAGCAAAATGCCATTGCTCCTCAAGCTCGTTGAGCTGTATTTCCAATTCGCTTTTTAGCAAGGCTACGGTACGATCGGTAGAACGGCGAAGCATTTCGGTTACCCCAATAAATAAGGGTTTGTTGTCTTCAATAACACATCCCAAGGGTGAAATGGAATTTTCGCAATTGGTGAAGGCATAGAGGGCATCTATGGTCTTGTCGGGCGAAATACCACTGGGGAGATGCACTAGGATTTCTACATCGGCAGCGGTATTGTCTTCGATCTTCTTTACCTTGATCTTTCCTTTGTCGTTGGCCTTTAAGATAGAATCGATAAGGCTAGTGGTTGTGGTTCCGAAAGGGATTTCACTAATCACCAAGGTGGACTTATCCAATTGATTGATCCTCGCCCTACTCCTTATTTTTCCACCGCGCAATCCATCGTTGTAGTTGGTTACATCTACAATACCTCCCGTAGGGAAATCGGGAACGAGTTGAAAACGCTTTCCTTGTAAATGCTTAATGGACGCATCGATCAATTCAATAAAGTTATGCGGCAACACCTTGGTAGAAAGCCCAACGGCAATACCTTCGGCGCCCTGAGCCAGTAGCAAAGGGAACATGACAGGTAAGTTGATGGGTTCTTTTTTACGGCCATCGTAGGAAGCCTGCCATTCGGTAATCTTAGGGTTGTACACTACATCCAAGGCAAACTTGGAGAGACGTGCTTCTATGTATCGGGACGCTGCAGCCCGGTCACCAGTGAGTATATTTCCCCAGTTCCCCTGGGTGTCTATCAATAAATCTTTTTGGCCAATCTGTACCATCGCATCACCAATACTGGCATCCCCGTGGGGGTGATACTGCATGGTATGCCCTACAATGTTGGCTACTTTGTTGTAACGACCGTCATCCAGATCCTTCATGGAGTGCATGATACGGCGCTGTACGGGTTTAAAACCATCTTCTATGGCAGGAACGGCACGTTCCAGGATCACATAACTGGCATAATCCAGAAACCAGTCACGGTACATGCCTGTAACCCGGGTAATGGTTTCTCCGGAATCCACTTCTTCCATTTCCATCTCCTCTCCGTTTTGGGAGGCCAATTCTTCGGGATTCAATTCTTCTTCGTTATGTGTGTTTTCTTCGTTCATAAAAAGACCGTCTAGGGAGACTGATTTTTTATTTTTGAAATGATTTATTCTTCTACTTTATCCAACTCCACTTTTAAGTTGTCGATAATGAATTCCTGTCGTTCTGGAGTGTTCTTGCCCATGTAGAATTTAAGTAATTCTTCAATGCTCATGGCTTTGTCCAGCATAACAGGATCCAAACGGATGTCTTCTCCTATGAAGTGCTTGAACTCATCTGGGGAAATCTCACCCAATCCCTTAAATCGTGTGATCTCGGGTTTCGGCTTAAGCTTTTCTATGGCGTTTACACGCTCTTCTTCGGTGTAGCAGTATATGGTTTCCTTTTTGTTACGAACGCGGAACAGTGGCGTCTGTAGGATGTACAGATGTCCTTCTTTAATGAGTTCTGGGAAGAACTGAAGGAAAAAAGTAATAAGCAACAAACGGATGTGCATTCCATCCACATCGGCATCGGTAGCGATTACAATGTTGTTGTAGCGAAGGTCCTCCAAGGAATCTTCTATGTTGAGGGCCGCCTGCAACAGATTGAATTCTTCGTTTTCGTATACAATCTTCTTGCTGAGCCCGTAACTGTTAAGCGGCTTTCCTTTTAAACTGAAAACGGCTTGGGTGTTTACATCCCTACTCTTGGTAATACTTCCACTCGCGGAATCCCCCTCGGTAATAAATAGGGTGGTTTCCAGACTTCTTTCGTTCTTGGTATCGCCCAAATGTACACGGCAATCACGGAGTTTCTTATTGTGAAGGCTCGCTTTTTTGGCACGTTCCCTAGCCAACTTTCTAATACCACTTAGCTCCTTCCGCTCCTTCTCTGCCTGGATGATCTTTTTCTGAATCTTCTCGGCAATCTCAGGGTTTTTGTGCAGGTAATTATCCAGCTGGGTTTTTATAAAGTCGTTTATGTAGGTACGAACCGTGGGCAATCCGCCACCCATTTCGGTAGAACCTAATTTGGTTTTGGTCTGGCTCTCGAATACAGGTTCCATGACCTTGATGCTAATAGCAGCTACAATGGATTTGCGTACGTCACTGGCATCGTAATTCCGTCCATAAAAATCACGGATGGTTTTTACGATACTTTCTCGAAAGGCGGCTTGGTGGGTTCCTCCTTGTGTGGTATTCTGCCCGTTCACGAAACTGTGGTATTCTTCGCTGTACTGGGTCTTGCTATGGGTTAAGGCCACTTCGATATCGCTGCC
>JANQKN010000196.1 GCA_028281065.1 Flavobacteriaceae bacterium
TTCTGGTGGTTATTTTCTGCCATCCAAAGTTGTTTGGCGTCCAACTCTACATTGTTTAGGTATAGATAGTATTTCCCATCCTTTACCAGGAACTTATTGGGATCTACCCTAAATTTGGCACCTGCGTAAACCCCAAAGGCACAAAAACCTCCGTATTGTGGTAGATACTTCGTAGGGTTTTTATCGAAAGTAGCTTTCTGCTCGGCAGACGTAAAGTAATAAGTTACTTTTTGGTATTCCGATTTGTATTGCTTGTCCCCCATTTGGGCAAGGTTTAGGTCTAAATAGGATACCGGGCTGTATCCTTGCAATGCGATGTTGCTGTTGTCTATGTTGTTTGCCTTGTTGTCTTGGGCAGAGACCGTGGTCATTAACATTCCTACGGTCATTACAATGATCAATTTTATAGTTTTCATAAATTTTAATTTAGTCCGCCGTAACCTTGGTGGAGGCGGACGGTTGTTTTAATTATTCTGCGTTAAAATATTCTTCTTGTACTACTTTCCCTTCCGAGTTCCAAACCCTTCTAATGATTTCGTGCCAGTAGATATGGCTACCGTCCTTCATATCGAAGTCGAAGGTAAATTCGGAAGCAGACAGATTACCATCTACAATGGAGTTGTGGTGGGTAATTCCATTTACTTTGGCTATGGATCCTGCAAAGCCTTCCATTTTTGCTATCATCTGTGCCTTTCCTTCGGTTCCTGTGTTTCCATAATCCGAAGTGCTTGCATCTTCTGCAAAAAATTGTTTAACCGCATCTACAATAGCTCCTTGAGCTACCGTGCTGTCCATTTTAATTACTTGATCTTTAATATTCATCTTGTTTATTTTTAGTGATTAATACAAGGCAAAGATGAAGCGGAAATCGAGTAAAAAGGCTACAAAAAAAGGACTAGTTATGGTACTTTCCAGACTTGAATTGGGTAGGGGTTATTCCTGAGTAGTGTTTAAAAAAGCTGGAAAAATGATTGGGCTCTTCAAAACCCAAGCGTTCGGAGATACGGATAATGGGCTCGCCTTCCCATAACATGATTTTGGCAGTATTCAACAATTCCATCCTAATGAGTTGCCCAAGGGTAGTATTCATTTTGGCCCTTACTTTTTTGGAAAGGGTCTTTACCGAAAGGTGCAGCTGATCGGCATAAAAGGACAAAGACCGTTCTTCGGTATGGTATTTTTTAAGCAATTCGAGGAGTACTTGGGTAAAGGCATCGCGGTTTTCGTAATCGAAGTTTTCCCGAAACTCCTTGGGGGTCTGCCCTATTGCTTTTTTGAAAACACGGTTAAAATACGCCGGATCGTTATATCCCAGGTCAAAAGATACTTCCTGTATGCTTTTGTCTGTAAAGGCAATTTCCTTCTGACTCTCCATCAGTCGTTTTGCCCCCAAGAGATTCTTTACCGTTAGGCCTACCTTTTCTTTGATGAGGGATTGTGCCTGATATCCTTTTTCGTTGATTAGACTTACCAAGTCGTCTGAAGTTAACCGATTGGCAAATTCCGTATCGATAATATCCTTGGTATCGAAAATAATCTGGTACTCCTCTTTGTTGGCATTAAAGGGGTTTTGCCAGAACCATTGTTTGGAAGAAACGTCTATGATGTTTGCGGAGTCTTCGGAAAGTAAGCTTTCGGAAAGGAACGCTTGGCATTCCTCACATTCCATTAAATTGATGTAGCCAAGCGATATAAGGTGTTTGAAAAGGACACGGACCTCGTCATTATAGAATTTGGCTTCGTCTGCGAATTCGATGCGGCGGACCTCAAAATCATCCGACAAAAACTTGATGTACTGTCCTTTTTCCAAGAAAATGGCCTTTTCCTGCCAATCTGTATAATTTTTGAAATCTACCTGAATGCTCCCGGTTCCCGACAACACATGGATAAGGGTATGCTTTTCTATAAAGTATACCTTATTGAGTTCGGGTGTGAGTTTTTCGACGTTCAATGCCAAGCCGGTTTACGGATATAGCTAAGGTAATTCTTATAGGATTTAAAATCAAGAAAAGAAAAAAGGGAAATTAAAAAACCCTCCGGAGCTGTTGCTTCGGAGGGCCAAAGTTTAGTTTAGAAGTGCTTCAAACTTCATTTTATTATAATCTATAACACTTAAAGCCTTCGAGTAATCCAGAAGAAATTTAATGGTTTCTTCTTTTGGAGCCAAGTTTTTGTTCACGCGCTCCCGTCGTGAAGTTTCAGAGTACAATTTTGCCATAGAACGTTATTTTGAGGTTGCTGTTTCCTAAATAACGAAGGCAATTTTAGTTTATTGTATTAGTTGGTTAAGATAATGTTATGTTTATCAATTACTTTGCGCAAATTGATAAGTGCATAACGCATCCTTCCTAATGCGGTATTAATGCTCACGCCTGTTTGTTCGCTTATTTCCTTAAAGCTCATTTCCTTGTACATGCGCATCACCAATACCTGTTTTTGGTCTTCGGGCAGTTCTTGGATGAGTCTGCGTACATCCCGTTCTACCTGTTCTTTAACCAATTGTTTTTCAGCATTTAACGATCCGTCTGAAAGTACCGAGAAAATGTTGAAATCGTCATTGTTTTCGAATTTCGGCATACGATTGTTTTTCCGAAAATGATCAATGACTAAGTTGTGGGCGATTCGCATCACCCAAGGCAAAAATTTTCCTTCTTCGTTGTAAGCCCCTCGTTTAAGGGTTCTAATAACTTTAATGAATGTATCCTGAAAAATGTCTTCAGCTACATCACGATCAAATACCTTAGAGTAAATGAAACTGTAGATTCTTTGTTTATGTCGGGTAATTAATTCACACAGTGCAGATTCGTTGCCTTTCATGTATTGGGTCACTAATAGACCATCTGGGATTGTGCAATTTTCCATATCATTCCTTTTTAAAATAAACAACTACGCTTGGTTGTTCAGTCTTAATGTTTATTTAAAAAAGTAATAATATGCTATAGGCAACGTTTTTGTGTTCTTAGGGGTAAATATAACAACAAAGATTTCAGAAATGCAAAAAAAAGACAATTTTTTCCCAAAAAAATTATAATTCCTTCAACGATACAATCTTAAAAAGGAAGTGGTATCTTTGCAAAATTCTAATAAATCCACTTTTCGAAAATTGCAAGAAACGGCTGTAGATACGAAGAAAGAAATCCTTATTCAAGGAGCAAAATTACACAACCTTAAAAACGTTACTGTTTCTATCCCGAGGAACAAATTGGTGGTTATTACTGGGCTCTCGGGAAGTGGAAAATCTTCCCTGGCATTCGATACGCTTTATGCCGAAGGACAACGCCGTTATGTGGAAAGTCTTTCTTCCTATGCACGGCAATTCCTGGGTAGGCTCAACAAACCCAAAGTAGATGCCATTAAGGGGATCGCCCCGGCCATTGCCATAGAACAAAAGGTAAATGCAACCAATCCCAGATCCACTGTTGGAACCTCTAC
>JANQKN010000011.1 GCA_028281065.1 Flavobacteriaceae bacterium
TGACAAAAGTAACCACAAAATGGGAGAAAAATTGTACGCTTACAAAGGAACTTCTGTTAAATGTTACTTAACGGGTTCTAATTCCTGTATCGATTGATAACCCAGTGCTCCAGATGGGCATTTACGCACCTGTTCTATGATTTTTTGGGTAGCTGCTCCATCCATATCGATCCATGGAATGACAGAGGTGCGGAATACTTCAGAAAGTCCTGCGCAGCAGGTACCGGAATGTATGCACTTTTTGGGTTCGTAGGTTACAGAGATCTCATGGTTGCGGTAGGTATTTTTTTCACTGCTCATGATATATAAGATTAGGGGCGATTACGTATATATAACGTAAATATATCGATAAATATATATAAATAATCGATAAAATGCATATTTGAAGAATATTCTTACAAATTTTCGTAAAGAGCTTTCTTGTAAGTACTTATGCATCTTTCTCGCGCCATTTTATGATCTACCATAGGGGAAGGATATTGGGAAGTTTCATAGTTGTTTACCCATTTTTTGACGTATTTTTCATACTTATCGAACTTTTCGAGTTGGATCGTAGGGTTAAAAATCCTGAAATAAGGAGCTGCATCTACACCGCAACCTGCAGCCCATTGCCAATTACCAACATTGCTGGCCATTTCGTAGTCCAATAATTTTTCTGCAAAGTAAGCTTCGCCCCAACGCCAATCGATTAGAAGATGCTTGCAGAGAAAACTGGCAACTAGCATTCTTACCCGATTGTGCATGTAACCCGTTTTACGGAGTTCCCGCATTCCAGCATCCACCAATGGATAGCCTGTCTCACCATTTATCCATTTCTCGAACTCCTCCTGATCATTGCGCCATTCAATTCGGTCATAAGCCGGTTTAAAGGCTTTGTGCAGCGTATGTGGAAAATGCCATAGGATTTGCATAAAGAATTCCCGCCAGATGAATTCTTGCCAAAATACTTCGTTTTTTTCGGCAATAGCTTTAGCGATAACCTTCCGTATGCTCAAGGTTCCAAATCGCAAGTGGGGTCCCAATCCAGACGTGCCTTGCAACCAAGGAAAGTCGCGTGTTTTGGGATACTCCTGAATAAGGGAAGGGCTTAGGTTATAATCGGCTACGGGTATCGACGATTTTTGAAACCCGATGTCTTCCATGGAAAGGAAAGGAAAACGCTCTGCTTTCCATAGATTTTTGAAATTGGGTGTTGGATCGTATGCAAGAATGTCGGGTTGATTTCTAAAAACCTCTTTCCACTTCTTCATGTAAGGGGTATATACCAAGTAGGGGGAACCATCACTCTTTACAATCTCTTCCTTTTCGAAAATAACCTGATCCTTAAAGGTGTGGAAGCCTATATTTTTTTCTGATAAATATTGACTTACTGCTTCGTCCCTTTGCTTGGCATAGGGTTCGTAATCATGGTTAGTGATAACATGAGCTATTGGAAACTGCTCGGTTATTTTTTCGAAAACCTCCAAGGGTTTCCCATAAAACAGGGAGATACCGCTCCCATGTGGTTTTAGCGCTTCATCAAGTTTTACCAGCGTTTCGTGTATAAATGTTACCCTGGGATCGTCTACAGCAAGCGATTCCAGAATTTCGGCATCGAAAATAAAAATGGGAAGTACTGGGTTTTTGCCCTGTAAGGCTTTGCGGAACCCAGTGTTGTCATCGAGTCGGAGATCCCTTCGGAACCAAAAAACGTTTAGATCCTTCATGGCATTTCCCCAAAGAGTTTGATTAGTTTGTTTCTACGGTATTCAAAAATCTTCTTTAATTGGGGGCGCACCATTATAGGATTTATGCATTGCCCCAACCATCCTAAAGGGATTTTGTAGTCTATAATATCTTCCATTTCGGTACCGCCTTCTATCTCCTTTAAGAAATGCTTGTGGTGCCAAAAGGAGTAGGGGCCATAGCGTTGTTCGTCGACAAAATAACTTCCTTCAATAACATGGGTTATCTCGGTGACCCATTTGGTTTTTATACCTAAAAGTGGCGTAACGGTATATTGGATGACCTGCCCAGGGTAGATGGGACGGTCGGCTCCAGAAAGGATATCAAAACCCATAGAGTCCGGGGTAATGATTTTCAGGTTTCTAGGATTGGATAAAAAAGCCCAAGCTTCTTCAATGGATATGGGCAGGTTTTGTTTAGAATGGAATGTAAAAATCCTCAAAATGTACAATTCTGCAATAAAGGTACATTTTGTTTATGATTTATCAAAAAAGATTAAACAAATTGAAAACTATTTTTTTAGCGTCGTAACTCGTTTGTTCATCTGAAACAAACGGTATAGCTCTTCGCTTATCCCTGTTTTTTTTCTTTTTCTAAATCGGAAAATATTTTTAAAGTAACGTAGCATATTCCCTTTTTGTGTAAATATACGAAGGAAATTTCTTCAAATCAACCGATAAGGGTAAGATTTACAGTTATTTAACAATCATCGTCGCAACAGTTGTCGTCTTTCACCAATTTACAGCTAATCACCGCTAAAATCGCACCGATTATCGGAGCGGCGAGGTAAATCCAGATGTGTTCCAAGTGACCACTTACTGCTGCTGGGGCCAAAGATCGGGCAGGATTCATAGATGCTCCCGTAATGGGGCCAGCAAAAAGAGCTTCCAAAAGGACAATGCCTCCAATGGCGATTCCAGCCATAACCCCTATTTCTTTGGAGCCTGTAGATACGTTTATAATAACAAGCATAAGGAAGAAGGTGAGGATCACTTCCAGAATAAATACCCTAAGTACATCGATTTGGGGTAGGGTGGCTCCCAAAAGCTCATTGTCGGGAAAAAGAAAAAGCAATACACCACTGGCGGCAAAAGCACCGACGAGTTGCGAAATGCAGTAAGCCGGGACTTCTTTCCAGGGAAATTTCTTGGCATAAGCAAATGCAATGGTAACAGCCGGGTTAATGTGTGCCCCGCTTATTTCCCCAAAAGCATAGATCATCCCCATGACGATGAGTCCAAAGGTAATGGCGATACCTACATGGGTAACGGCTCCACCCGTAAATTCGTTAATGACAATGGCACCTGTTCCACAAAAAACAAGGGCAAAAGTACCTAGGGCTTCGGCGATGTATGATTTTGTTTTCACATTGCAAATGTAAGATTCTACAGCGAATCTATTTTATGCTTTTGTTAACTATTAGGACCTTGCTCAAGTCGTACCTTCGTGGAAATCAAAATAACCATTAATAACACTGCAATGAAAAAATTAATCCTTTTCGTATGTGCTGGTCTACTGGCTTTTGGAGCTACAGCACAAGTAAAGACCCCAGCCGCGAGCCCCAGCCAAAAAGTGGAACAGAAGGTAGGTTTATCCGATGTTACCCTTGAGTATGCACGACCATCCAAAAAAGGGAGAACCATTTTTGGTGGATTGGTACCTTACGGAAAACTATGGAGAACCGGAGCCAACAAGAATACAACCATCACTTTTAGTGACGATGTAATCATTGGAGGTAAAGATGTAAAAGCGGGAACCTATGCTATTTTCACAAAGCCTACTGCCAAAAGCTGGCAAGTAATCTTCTATAGCGATGCCAACAACTGGGGAACCCCAGAAAAATGGGACGATAGCAAGGTAGCTGCTACTGCAACTGCTCAGGTATTCGATTTACCTATGAGCGTGGAAACCTTCACCATCTCTTTCGACGATATTAAGAACGACTCTGCCAATTTGGGAATGATCTGGGATCAAACCTATGTATCGGTTCCAATTAAGTTCCATACAGACAAAGCGGTAACGGCTAGCATCGAGAGCGTAATGAACGGACCATCGGATCGCGATTACTACCAAGCTGCAGTATACTACTTGGAAGCAGATAAAGACATTGACAAGGCTAAGATGTGGATCGATAAAGCGATCGAAATGCGCGAGAAGCCAGCTTTCTGGTACCACAGACAGCAATCCCTTATCTATGCTAAGGCAGGTGATAAGAAAGGAGCTATTAAAGCGGCCAAAAAATCCTTGGCACTTGCCAAAGAAGCTGGTAACGCAGATTACGTAGCACTTAACACCAAATCTTTGAAAGTTTGGGAAGGACACAAAAACATGTCCAAGAAGTAAAACTTCGTTAGAACGAATTAAAAAAAGCCCTTCGCATGAAGGGCTTTTTTTATAGATCATATCAACATTTTGTCTTAGAACCTATCAGCAAAAATTAATCAATAGTAGGTGGGAAGGGTATTTCATTTTCTAAATCCTATGAAATTCCAGTAACACGATTTTCATGAATCCAGTGTCATATCAAAGATAAAAAACATCGATGTTTTATTACATTTAGCACATGCGCAACACATTATTTATATTTCTTGTTCTCCTCATTTCACTCGTGGCTTGTGAAGGAGAATATACTATGGAGTTTTCCCCAGAATCTATTTATAGTTACCACCAACAAATAGACTCTATGACTAAGGATTCTGGTTATGCGCTTCTTAAAGAAATAGAAAAAGGGTTACAGGATCATCCTTCTTTACCAGATTCGTTAAAGGCGTACAATCATTACCTGCTCGGATTACACTTTCAACGATTGTCCCAAATGGACAGTGCCGCTTTTCATTTTCAAAGGGCTACTAATTTTGTGAATGATTCTACCCATTTAAAACAGAATGAAGGTTATTATTTTGCCTATGCTTGGGATGCATATCATACACTTGGTCTTTATGGGGATTGTACGATCATTGCTGAAAAATATAAATCTCTATTACCAGAAAATGAATATAGAGGATTGTCTTGGTACTATTACTGGAAACAAAGAGTTTATAGGGGTTTAGGCGATATGGAAAAAGTCTTGGAAATGATCGATGAGAGGATCAGAGTTGCAGAAAAAGGAGACAGTGCTAGTCTTACGCCTGCTTTAATAGATAAAGCACAGATACAATATAGTCACTTTAAAAATTGGGAAGCCTCTCGAAAAATTTATGAGCTTCTACTTGAAAAAGCAGATACTTCCTCGATTCATGATCAACAAGCAATTTATAGAAACTATGGAATATTTTTATATTATAAAGGGAAGTTCGAAAAATCCTTGCATTATTATCTTAAGGAACTTCAATCCCTAAAAGATACTACCTACAGTACGATAAATGTTTTTAATGCAATTGCAAATTCTTACAATAACATAGCCGAAGTTAGCATCGATTTAAAACAGTATGATGACGCTAGAAAATATTTAGATAGTGTCAAGCTGATGGGCATCAATAAAGTATCCCGAGATATTCAAAAAGCCTTTTTAAGTTATGAATTGAGATTGGCAGTAGAATCTGGAGGAGGGCTCTCCGAGATCAACAATTTCCTTAATGACATCTACGATCATCAGGACGAGATCCAACAGCAGAAATCCAAAAACGAACTACTGGCGCTTACCCAAGCCAACGAAAAGGAAAAAATACTTTTATTAGAAAAACAGAATACAGAGATCAAGAACATTCGTCTCCAATCCTTTTTGGCAATAGCGGGTGTTTCCCTCATGGCAGTTCTTGGTTTTGGTCTGCTTTACAACAGGCAGCGCAAGCTCAATTTTCAACAACAGGGATTGCAGATGCAACAGCGACTGCTGCGCTCACAGATGAATCCGCATTTCACCTTTAACACCCTATACGCAATCCAAAGCCAGATAAAGAAGGAACCGGAGGCCGCTTCCAACTATTTGAATAAGTTCTCGCGCTTGCTAAGGTTGTTTTTGGAAAACTCCATGGAAGACCACGTATCGTTGCAACAGGAAATCGATTCCTTGAGGAAATACATGGATCTACGGTTGATGCGAAGCCCCATCGATTTTGAGTATCATTTTCATTATGAGAACCTAAAAGAGGATGAAGCCCTATTCATACCACCCATGCTATTGCAGCCCTTTGTGGAGAACAGCATTGACCATGGTTTCCTTGGGATTGGCTACAAAGGGAGAATCGATATACGACTTACCCTGCAGGATAGGTTTGTTCTTTGTGAGATAGAGGACAACGGTAATGGACTGTCCAGGGCAAGGGTAGAAGGGAAGAAGTCGGCATCCACAAGGCTTATTGCCGATTTCATAAAGAAGACCACCAAGAAAGAGTTGGAGATGATCGATAGAAAAAGCTTGGATCCCAACAAAAGTGGGGTTATGGTATGTTTTCCAATTCCTTATCAGTTTGGAAAGAACAATTAGTTAATCATTATCGATATTGCCCCCGTTGACTGTAATGGCACCTTACATAAGACTTAGAGAGCGTTATTGTAATACCATATTAATAAATTTGAGGAACTACTATACATAAAAAGGGTAGGCCAACCCAAAGGGTCGGCCTATGTTGTTTTTTTATTCTCAGTAAAAATTTAACACAACAAACCTGTTGAAAACCAACCTTGTTATCGGCAGTAGTTACCTTCAGCAAATAACTTCCTTACCAAAAAGATGGCACCTTCAATCGGATCCCCAATAGGGAAAGTATTTTTTCATGTCATAATGATCTAATAATTAGTAGGGGACTTATGTTGAAAGTTACGAGGGGAATCGTCAATAAAAAAGGAACCCATCCCTCGGTTTATAAATAGACGAAACCCATAGACTTAGTCCTAAGTCTTTATTTGTAAAGGATGGTTTCAAAAAAATAACCGAAAGGAAGTATCAAATAAAACAGGGGAGTTGTCCTTATTTTATGAATCCAGACCTCCCTATGGCCAAGCAAACCATAATTTGTGGTATTTTGAGTTGCGAAAAAATACAGACCATGAAGAAAATACTGAATTTTGTAATCCTACTTTTATTCTTAACAGGATGTTCCAGTGACGATAGTACTACAAATACAGAAATAGAAGCACAATTACCAGCCCTTAAAAGCACTCAAACCAATATGTTTTTTGGAGCACCTGCCGACTGGTACATGGAATTTGCTGAAGATGGAAGGCCAACATCCACCGAGGATTACAGTTTTTCCTATGATGCCAATAATCAACTTATAGAAAACATCAATATAAACTTTAGCGGTGGCACAGATTATTCTGAAACCAGACGGTACGAATATGAGAACGGGCAATTAAATCGATTCGATTTTACCTCCTTCCTAAGTTCCGATGGCATTGGTTGGATATTTGGCGATATAGCTATCGATGGCCGTGTTGTAGAGCATCAAATCTTTGATGGTTCCCGTGTATACCGTTATACTTTTTTGGATGAAGATTATAGATATTTGGAAATGATAGAGCGTTTCAATTTTAATTCAAGTGATGAACCCATAGAACGCTACGAATACGAATACGATGACCAAATGCGGATGATAGCGTGCAAGGAATATGGAATCCATGCTGTATCGAACGAATTGGTATTTCGAGCCACTTATAACATTACATACGATGACAAGAACAATCCTTTGCACTTAGCCTTTAAAGATCATGATCCTCTCGTTTTTGGATTAATAACATTTAGAAGGGATCGCTCTACACTGTATTTTTTGGAATCCCACCTAAGAAGAAACATGGCAAACAACGTAACAAGCATTGAAAGGGAATACCTTAGCGGTAATACCTATTCTTGGGACTACGAGTATACCTATACCAGTGACGATTTACCCCTTACCCGGAGAAGGGTATTGGACGGTACCATTACCGACGAGGTAATCTATGATTACTACGAAATACCCTAGGCACATTTATTTTTTACTCCTTTCGCATGGTACTTTGAAGGATTGCGGCAATTGCCATAACAAGTCCGCATCCTAGAGCGTTTAGCCATAGGTAGGGCAAGCTAATCACTTCAAATTTATCGAGTAACCAAACACCAATGATAATGATTTGGGTAATGATGGCAGCAATAAAAGTGGCTTTGCTCTTTACGAACTTTATAAAAAAGGCCAAAAGGAATACCCCAAGGATATTTCCGTAGAAAATAGAACCAATGATGTTGACCAACTCGATCAGGTTCTCGAACAAATTAGCCACACAGGCTATCAAAATAGCAATAACACCCCACATTAGGGTAAACCATTTACTCATGTTTAAGTAATGCTTTTCATCCCTTCCTGGCATATTCCTCTTGTAGAGGTCGATGGCAGTGGTAGAGCCCAGTGCGTTCAATTCACTGGCTGTGGAGGACATGGCCGCACTTAGAATGGCTGCCAATAACAAACCAATTAATCCTATGGGGAGGTTGTTGAGTATAAAGTGAATGAAGACGTAATCCTTATCGTTGGTTTCAGCTTGTGGATTGGCTTTTTTAATAAGGGTTTTGGCTTGATCCCTAAGAGCTACTTCCTGGGTATTTATTTCTTTTAGCTGAAGCGCTAAATCATCTTTTTGTTCGGTAGAAGTAGCCTTGATAAACTGTAAGTGGACAGTCTCCTTTTCTTTTTCCAGCACTTCCTTTTCCGATTGCAGATCCAGGTATTCGGCAGCATATTCACTGTTTAAGACATCTTCTTCGGCAGCAGGGTTGAAGTTTAAAGGAGAACTGGCAAATTGATAAAATACAAATACCATCACCCCAATAAATAGAATGAAAAATTGCATGGGAACCTTCAACAATCCGTTCATGATCATCCCCATTTGGCTTTCCTTTACGGACTTACCCGACAAATAACGCTGTACTTGGCTTTGATCGGTACCAAAATAGGAGAGCATTAAAAAGGTTCCTCCAATAAGCCCCGTCCAAACAGTATATCTATTTTCGAGGTCGAAGGAAAAGTCCAGTACCTTCATTTTATCGTTGGCACCAGCAATTTCAACAGCATCGCCAAAACCTACATCCAATGGTAATAGGTTCAGAATGAGAAGAAAAGCTATAAAAAGACCTCCAAAAATAACGGCCATCTGCTGTTTTTGGGTAATGCTCACCGCTTTGGTTCCTCCACTAACGGTATAGATTACAACCAAAATACCAATGATTATGTTAAGGTACACCAAGTTCCATCCCAACACAGCCGAAAGGATAATGGAAGGCGCGAAGATGGTGATTCCCGCCGCGAGTCCACGTTGTATTAAAAAGAAAATGGCAGTTAGGGTGCGTGTTTTTAGATCGAACCGACTCTCCAAATATTCGTAAGCGGTAAATACCTTGAGTTTGTGGTACAAGGGAATAAAGACCAAACAAATAATAACCATGGCAATGGGAAGCCCAAAGTAAAACTGAACAAACCCCATCCCACTATGGAATGCCTGCCCTGGGGTAGAGAGAAAGGTAATGGCACTGGCCTGGGTAGCCATAACACTAAGCCCTATGGTCCACCAATTGGCTTGGTTGCCTCCTTTTAAATAATCGGAAACACTTTTGTTACCCCTTGTTTTGTACATACCGAACCCTACAATAAACAGTAGCGTCCCTACTAAAATGATCCAATCTATGAAGCTCATCTATTAACTATAGCTTTGCGTTATGAGGTAAAAAAGGACAAAGTAAATAAAGTTGGCTACCAACACCAAGGTGTAGCTTTTCCTCCATTGCAACGATTTCTGTTCCTTTTCCATTATTGTCCTAGGGATAATAGGTTTGCAAACAAGCGGTAAGCCCCGGAAACCCCTGCGGGTAATTCCCTAAAGAAGCTTAAGCCCGTATAAATATAGTGTCCCTTTCCGTGTTTGGCAATTAACAGCGACCCTTTTGTTTCGGGATAATCCTTATCATGCATCGCCAGAAGGGGTGTAAACTCGTCCCCCCATTCGTTGGGGAAGTACAGTCCACGCTCCTGCACCCATCCTTCAAAATCGAGCTCGGTGATCTTGTTGGGGGTGTTTAGGGCAGGATGCTTAGGTGCTAGGATGGAGACTTCAGAATATTCATCAGTAACCCGATCGCGGGAAAGCTTTAAATGGAAAGGCGCAATATTGTCCGTAACCAATCGATGGCTGGTGTTGTATTGAAGCAACAACGTTCCTCCGTTGGCTACGTATTCGTTTAGGATGTTTTGTTTAAACTCCAACTCGGGAACGGTGTTATAGGCTCGGATCCCTACGACGATAGCATCAAAGTTTTTAATGGACTCCAAGGAGATAGCGGACGGTTCTATGGTGGTCACTTTGTAACCAATTTGTTCCAAACTTTCGGGAATGGCATCCCCAGCCCCTTTAATATACCCTATGTTTTCCCCTTTCTTTTCAATGGGGATCCTTGCTACTTTGGCTTGGGAGGGGATCAATACACTTTGGTAAGGAATATGGTCGTAGTCTATAGTAATAAGTTCTTTGGTATGGAAGGTATCCCCAATCTGAACCAAAGGCTTTAGGTACCCTTCGCTTCTATCCTTGGGAGGCGTTACCTTAAAGACAAGCGTCTGGGTGGAACCTTTGCTTTCCAAAGCAAATGTATGTGAAGCGGGTTGAACGGTCCATCCTTTGGGGTGCTGAAGTGTTACCGTTCCTGTAATGTTTTCCTTTCCTGCTTTAACAATAACTGGGATTTCGCGTGTCTCCACCGAAGAAAAGATAAGTACCTTCTCTGGGAGGGAAGAGGTAACAGGAGGAAGTACTTCGAAAGGACGATACACTTCACCCTTTACAGGATCATTGAATTTATAAATAATGTTTTTGGTAATGGTGATGGGCTTCCCTGCAATTGTCAGGTTAAAATCCACTGGAAAATTGGCATCCCGCTCAGGCGTACCGATCAAGTCTTTGTTATCTACGCGGTACATTCCCATAGTTCCCTGTTGCTCCAACCAATAGGGGGCACTGGTTTCGATAACATTAAAGGTCTTTTCCACGCTTTCCATGTTGTGTTTGCTATTACGAGTAAGCGGAGTAGGCGCAAATTGAGTAGGGAAAGAGATCACCGACGAGTTCACACTGTTTAAGCTTACAGGAATGCTGGAACGGTTAATGGCCTCTATGGTTACTTTTAAGCTTCCTTTGGGTGCCACACTCTGTTGGTCGGCTACAGCTTCTAGGTACAAGCCCAAGCATTGCTCGATCAACGATGTTATTTCAGCAGCTTTTATATCCCGCCAATGTGCATCCTTAAGCTTTTGAATAAGCCCATAGGCTTCCATGAGTTTAGGGACACTGGCAGCTGGGTTTTTAAAGTCGAAGTCTTTTTCTACTGCATAAAGGATATCACCAATGGCTTTACCACCTTCCAAACGGGACCAAGTGGTATTGATACCATCGAACAGATTGGATTTGTCCTTAGGAAAATCCCCTTTCAGGAATTCCAAGTATTCGGTACGCTCGCCACGGGTTCCAGTACTTCCAAAACCTTGTGATTTGTGCATGCTTCTACTTAGGGAAGCAATTTCCCCATTGGAGAGCCCAAGGTTGGGATAATAACTCCCGGTTTCTACTTCCAGAATGTTGGTTTTATCTGCTTTTTCGAAGTTTTCGCGGCTTCCATAAAACCACCAGGAAGTATTGAAGAACAACCGTTTGGGTTGCCATGCTCCATATGCATTGGCGCTTTCTGGATACTGGGAAACATCGCCCACCATTTCGAAAGTATCAAAACTGAGCATGGCTGACGAGGTATGGTGCCCATGAGTAGTTCCTGGATTCCTATGGTTAAAACGGTTTATGATGATATCGGGTTTCCATTTGCGGATGGCACGGACCACGTCGCTTACCACTTCGTCCTTGTTCCAAATGGCGAGGGTTTCGTCGGGGTGTTTGGAATAGCCAAAGTCGTTGGCCCTTGTAAATAGTTGACTACCTCCATCAGTAGCACGGGCTTGCAATAATTCTTGGGTTCTTATAACCCCTAACAATTCCCTAATTTCGGGTCCTACCAGGTTTTGGCCACCGTCACCCCGGGTAAGGGAAAGGTAAGCTGTTCTAGCTTTTACATCGTTGGCAAGATAGGATATAAGCCGTGTGTTTTCGTCATCGGGATGGGCTGCCACATAAAGGGCAGAACCAATAAAATTGAGCTTTTGAAGGTTGTGGTAAATCTCCGAAGCAGTTGGTTTTTCAGGACGTTGGGCGAATACGTTTAAGGATGCCAATCCTGCCAATAAAAGGAGGAATCGTAGTTTTCTATGAGCCACGGGTCTTTTCGTTTTTTGGTGTGTTTTCAAAGATATTGAAATTTAAAACCCACGAATCACGCTTTAGTTTTCTTTAACATTATATAAAAAAGAAACCGCCTTGGCATTCACCAAACCAAGGCGGGATCAGGCTTTAACCTCGAAGATGTATTAGGGCAGAAAGAAGGTCGAGGTTAAATTTTTTCGAAGGTGAGCAGATCGGTTCCGCCGTTACCTCCGCTTACGTCGATAAGTTCGATTTTAGTATCGCTTATGGATACGATGTCCCAGTCGTCGTTTAGGTCTTCGAAATCGTTAGTATCGGGTACAGGGAAGAAGATATTAAAATCGTCGTCGTCCGTACTGTCGTCATCGTCATCTCCACTGGAGGAGTTACTGTCATCGTCCACAACAGACCAGGTTCCATTTACAGTAGTGCTGCCTTTGGTCGCTACGAGCGTTCCATCTGCATTGAACTTGAAGGCATAACCGTTAAAATCGTTGGTCTCATCGGTATCCGTATCGAAGAAATAAGTGACTTGCCAGTCGCCGTTCTGTGCAATACGTTTTAATTGGTCCACACTACTAGTGTTGTTTTGTGCATTGTTTGGGCTGTCATCTTTAGAGCAAGAGGTTACCAGCCCCATGGTCAATAAGACCACCAGGGTACTCAATTTAAGTTTCATGATTTTCTAGGTTTGATTAATGATTTATGTTACAATTTTTCGAAGGTTAGGAAGTCTTCCGAACCATCGCCGCTTTCATCCCGAAGGCGGATGAGGTTTTCGTTAAACTCGATGACATCCCAATCTTCTGCAAGTTCATCCAAAGGGGAGTCGACCCCAAAGTTGATGCTTAGTTCCAGATCGGTTTCATCGCCTTCGGAAGTATCCCAAATACCATTGGTTACGTCACCATCATCGGCAATTGCAGAGCCGTCTGTATTAAAAGTAAAGGTGAAATCTTCGAAGTCGTCGGTTTCGTCTTGGTCATCGAAGAAGTAGGTGATGTGCCAATCCCCTGTAGTTAGGGCAGCTACAAGGTCACTGTCATCAGGCTCATCACCTACATCATTACAGTCGCTTTCGAATCGCAATCGATCATCATCCAATCTCAGGTCGAAGTTGACGTCATCATCAGTATCTTCTATTTCATGCAATATCCAAGCATCGTTAAAGTCGGTAAGGGCTGGGATGTCCAATTCGAAGATGATGCCTTCGCTGGATTCTGCGGTTTCCCAAGTTCCCGGAAAAGTATCGCTTCCATTGTCTACGGTTACAGTTCCATCGTCATTGAAAGTGAACGCATACCCTACATATTGATCTTCCAGATCTTGGTCATCACGCTCCAGACGATCTACCATCCATTCATCGCATTCCAGAAGGAAATCTTCGAAACTTTCCACAGTACATTCTTCACAATCGTCGTCGTCAGGGTCGTTATCATCGTCTTCATCGCAATCGTCGGCAGCTTCTTCGATTACGTTTTCCAATTCCTCAAAATCGTTAATGGTTTGGGTAGAACCATCGGATAGGATAACGGTAATGGGGAACTGGAAAACAATAATCAAGTCATCATCAATATCATCCACAAAATCGAAGAGCTCTTCATCAGTATTAAAAATCACAGTGTCTACCTGCTCATTGTTTTGGTTAAAGATATTGGCCGTAATTGGGTACTGGAAGTCGATACATTCTATATCGTCGTCCGGGGAGTTTTCGTCACCACACTGCAACGCAGCAGCATTAAGTTCGGCTTGGCTGTTTATAACGGTCGTGGAATAATCGTCGTGTATAATGGTAATGGGGAAGTTGATCTCCAAGGTATCCACATCGTCGGGGAATTCATCAAAAATGGCTTCCACTTGGTCTACATCGTCTTCGTTGGTTATGATCACTTCGGTTCCGTTGGCGATAACAGTAAAAGGCAGTTGAATGTCGAAACAACTGGCACCATCTATTATATTATCGTAAGAACCATCGTTGGTTACCGTATTTTGAATTAGGGTTTTTACGTTGGCATTGGCACCCAGTACTTGGTTGGGGTCGTCCTGTACCAGTTGCATTTCTTCCGATCTACAGGAAAAAAGCAAAGCTGCGGAAAAGAGGGTTAGGGTTATTAGTTTTAAAAAGTGTTTCATAGCTAGATACTATTAATATTTTTTGCTGATTCATTACTAAAACAACTCAACTTTAAAATCTCCTGAAATTTTTTTGGATTTTTTTATTTACTACCTTTCGTGCGTAAAAATACCACTAATTGGCCAAGAACCTAAACGAAGATATTTGCAAGGAGAGCGTCTTCTCCAAAGTGTATGAAAAATATGCAAAAGATGTGCACGATTTCCTTTACTATAAGTATGGGGAAAAACTGAACCCTAGCGACAAGGCACAAGAAGCCTTCATAAAACTTTGGGAGAACTGCGCAAAGGTTACCTGGGAGTCGGCCAAGTCGTTTTTGTTTACGGTAGCCAATAATATGATGCTTAACGAGGTGAAGCATCAAAAAGTGGTGTTGCGCCATCAGCAGACCAAACCAAAGGACTATACCCATGAAGACCCGGAGTTTGTGCTCCGCCAACAGGAATTCCTGAAACAATACGAAAAAGCCCTTTCCACGTTAACCGAAGAGCAACGCGTGGCCTTTACCTTAAATAAGATTGAAGGGAAAAAACACAGTGAAATTGCCGAATTGTTAGGAGTTACCCAAAAGGTAGTGGAATACCGTATTTACAGCGCTTTCAATAAGTTGAAAAGCGAGTTGAAGGGAATAAAATTTAAATAGTTCAGGAGTTTTAAGGGGATAGTTGTTATATAGGTAAGAAAAGCATTTTTATGGACAAAGATTACTTGATAGAGAAATGGTTGAAGGACGAACTCACGGCCGAGGAGAAGAATGCTTTCGAGGCGTTGGATGATTTCGAACTTAACCAAGCAATTATAGAAAACGCCCAGCATTTTAAAGCGTCGCACTTTTCGGAACCTGTGGATTTTGAAACCTTCAAAAAAAGCTTGCCGTCCAAAAAACAAACGACACCCGTTCGTTGGATGACACCTTTTATGCGCATTGCTGCCCTATTGGTGGTAGGATTGGGAATCTATTTCCTGTTCTTTTTCAGCAACCTTAATACGGTAAGTACTTTAGCTTCCGAAAAAACTACCATAGAATTACCCGATACTTCTGAAGTGGTATTGAATGCCCTTTCTACCCTTAGCTATAACGAAGGTAAGTGGGACGAGAAAAGGGAAGTGGCCTTGGAAGGAGAAGCCTTTTTTAAGGTTGCCAAAGGAAAAGTATTCGATGTAATCACCGAAGAAGGGGTGGTTACCGTGGTAGGAACCCAGTTTAACGTAAAACAGCGCGGCAACTTCTTCGAAGTGAAGTGCTACGAAGGGAAGGTACGTGTTACGACGGGAACCAATGTAAAGGAACTCACCGCGGGGGACTCCTTCCGATTAATAGATGGAACCCTGCGTCTTTTCGAAACATCGCATGAACAACCCCAATGGACACAAAATATAAGCAGCTTTAAAGCCGTTCCCTTTAAGGAGGTTGTTGCCGAACTGGAACGACAGTATGCAGTTACCGTGGTTATGGATGATGATAGCTTTAACCCCGAATTTACGGGAGGTTTTGCACACGGTGACTTGGAAAATGCTTTAAAATCCATTACACAGCCCCTAGAATTAACCTACAACATAGAATCTAATAATCTAGTTAGGCTAAAAAAACGTGAATAGCAGATCAGGCTTTTTACTAATCTTTTTTTTGTGGGCAGGATTACAATGGGGGTGGACCCAAGAGTCCAAGCTATTGGTAGCCGTATTGGCCGATCTGGAAGCCCAACATGGCTGTACGTTCAATTATGCCGAGCGCACCATAACCGATGTATCCGTTGTTCCACCTAGTAAGGATCTTTCCCTTCCAGATGCCGTAGCCAACTTACAGGACCAAACTGGGCTTGCTTTTTCCATACTGAAGAATAATTTTATTTCCATTCAAAAGAATACCGAATTAAAACTCTGTGGGTACATCAGGGATCGGGATACCTTCGAGCCTTTAGAAGGAGCTACCGTACATATAGAGGGTGCTTCGGGCGTTACCGATGCAGAAGGTTTTTTCGAACTCAAGGCCCGTCATTTAGGGGCAACCGTTACCCTCCGATACCTAGGATACAAAACCATAACACGCGACCTTCGGTATTTTAAAGCCAATACCTGCGATGCCATTTACCTCGTTCCCGAAGCCGAACTACTGTCGCAAGTAATTCTATCCAACTATTTGGTGAAAGGGATCAATAAGCTGAACACGGGGGAATTTCAAATAGATGTTAAAAAATTCGGATTGCTCCCAGGTTTGATCGAACCTGACGTACTACAGGCTGTACAAGCTTTCCCTGGCATTCAGAGTATCAACGAAACCGTGTCCAATATCAACATCCGTGGGGGAACCCACGATCAGAACCTGATTCTTTGGGACGATATAAAAATGTACAAAACGGGGCATTTCTTTGGGCTTATCTCCGCCTTCAATCCCCAAATCACCCAGAAAGTTTCCCTTCGGAAGAATGGAACCCCTGCCGATTATACGGACGGGGTCTCGGGAACCATTTCTATGGAGACCGAAGAAAACATAAATACCCAGCTAAAAGGAAACATTGGGGTAAACCTGATCGATGCCAGTGGGTTTTTGGATATTCCTCTGGGAGAGAAGTCCTCGCTTCAAGTAGCAGGGCGTAAATCTTTGAGGGATCTATGGTCTACGCCTACCTACGATGCGTATTTTGAGCGTATTTCGCAGAATACCGAAATAAGCGACAATGCAGCTTCTGTAGTGAATACAGACGAGACCTTCGATTTTTATGATATCTCCCTCCGTTGGTTGTACCGCATTAGCGATAAGGATCGGTTACGGCTTAATTTTATTGTCATGGACAACCAACTGGCGTTCGATGAAAATGCAGAAGTTGCGGGTATCGACGTAAGCAGGACGAGCAGTGTGCAGCAAAACAACTTTGCGGCTGGTCTCTTCTATGAACGGAAATGGAGTGATGTGTTTACGACAACCTTTCAGATTTATGAGAGCGACTATAAGCTGAAAGCCGTTAACGCCAACTTACTGTTATCACAGCGTTTTTTACAGGAAAACAAAGTGTCCGAAACAGGAACACGGGTCAAGGGACGTTACCGTTTCAACGACCGTTGGTCGGGGGAACTGGGCTATCAGATTATAGAAACCAAAGTGACCAATCTGGACGATGTAGATCTTCCTTTGTTCCGTTCCCTGATTTCTGAAGTGGTTCGCTCCCACAGTGGTTTTGCCCAGGGCGATTATCTTTCCGAAGACCAGAATACCCGTGTACAATTGGGCTTTCGATACAACTACTTGGATAAATTTCAGAAGAGTGTTTTTGAACCCCGGGTAAGCTTTACCCAAAAATTCGCGGAACATTTTAGTGTGGAACTCTTGGGGGAAATGAAACATCAGGTGACTTCGCAGATTATCAATTTTCAGAACGATTTTCTCGGGGTAGAGAAGCGTCGCTGGCAATTGGCCAACGACAAGGATATCCCTGTGATAGAAAGCAAGCAAGGTGCTTTGGGACTGCATTATTCCCAAAAAGGATGGTTGCTGAGTGCCGAAGGGTATTTTAAACAAGTAGAAGGGATCACGACACAGAGCCAAGGATTTCAGGATCAGTACGAATTTGTGAAGTCGGCAGGGAGCTACGAAGTGTTTGGGATGGACTTTTTACTTCGTAAGCGGTTTAAGGACCTTAATTTTTGGATGAGTTATTCCTATATGGATAACACTTACACGTTCGAAAACCTGCAAGCTGACGCATTCCCCAGTAACTTGGACATTACCCATGCTGTACAGGGCGGGATGAGCTATAACTACAAAGGTTTCCAGCTTTCTTCGGGTATTAATTGGCGAACGGGGAAGCCCTTTACGGAACCCGTAGCAGGAGCTGAGGTGCTCAACGAAGCAGTGAACTATGCGCCATCCAATTCCTCCAATTTGGATGATTATTTACGTTGGGATGCTTCAGCTATGTACAACCTGGATATCAAAAAGACACGTTGGCAATTTGGGGTGTCGGTGTGGAATCTACTGGACCAAAACAACGAGATTAACCGCTACTACCGTATTGACGAACTGAACCAAGTACAGCAGTTTAACCAAGCTTCTTTGGGGATTACCACCAATGCTTCGGTAAGGTGTTATTTTTAATAGCAGAATTGGAATGAGTAACATACCCAACCTGGAAGAAAGAAAACCAATTTGGATAGCTTTATCTGAATTTTATCTAGATACAGAACTTCAAGAATCGGACTATGAGCGTATTGTTTCTAAAATAATCGAGAGTCCTTATTCATTAGATGAAATAAAAGAAATCAATAAATATGAAGTTTTTCCAATTCTTCAATACAATTTCTTAACTGTTGCGGGGGAGTGGGCTGGTTTTGATGAAGAATGGTTAATAAAAAACATCATCGATTCTTTAAAAAGGAGAAATGCAATTAAAAAGTTAGGGATTGAAAGTTTTTATTTAATTTTTAAATGGATGCTTAAAGATCATTGGCGTAAAGTTGAAATGATATACAATCAAGAATGGAAGAAAAACCAAGATTAGCACGGTTAACCGCCATTATTACCCAGCTGCAGTCCAAACGGTTGGTTACTGCCAATTACTTGGCCGAGAAGCACAATGTAAGTGTGCGGACCATCTATCGGGACATCCGTACCCTGGAACAATCGGGCATTCCCATCATTACCGAAGAAGGTAAAGGCTATTCCATCATGGAAGGGTACCATCTTCCTCCCGTACTGTTTACTGAACAAGAAGCCAATGCCTTGATCACGGCAGAACAGTTACTGAAGAAGAACAAAGACCAATCGTTGGTGGAAAACGTTTCCAGCGCCATAGAAAAGATAAAATCGATACTGCGGTATTCCCAAAAGGGAAATGCAGACTTACTTGCAGATAGAATTTACTTTGGAGGTAACAACAAGGAAGAGAAGTCGAGCGACAACCTTATGCAGATTCAATCGGCTCTAATCCACTTCCAGGTGTTAAAGATGGAATACCATTCTTCCGAAAACAAACGAACCACCCGTGACATTGAGCCTTTTGCCATCTACAGCATCAACGGAAATTTCCTGCTCATTGCCTTTTGCCGATTGAGAAACGACTTTAGGGCTTTCCGTATCGATTTTATCGAATCGCTAACCCTTACAAACGAGACGTTTACCCCGCATACTATGACGATACAAGAGTATTTTGAAAATTATGTGAAAGACAAAAAGGACCCCTGACACAAGGCTGTCACAACCCCATTTTACATTTGTCCCGTAGAAACTTAAAAACAAATTAAAATGGAAACTTTCAAAATCATTATTCTATCCCTATCAGCCCTATTGTTATTGTTTGTTGGCGCCTCTCGATTGAGCAACCCGATAAAAACCTACCTAAAAAGTTCAGGAATTACATTAAACAACGATGTAGACCTGTTAAACGAAATGCGGGGCGTAAGTGCGGTAATGCTACTAGGTGGAATCCTAATTGTACTGGGCATCTTTGTTCCGCAATTTACTATGTCCTCTTTTGTAGTAGGTACTTTGTTGTTTATAGGATTTGTGATTGGGCGATTGTTGAGTGTGATTGCAGATGGAAAACCCAACAAACAAATCGTACAGGGTATAGCATTTGAGTTGGTATTGGGGGGAGCAAATGTTTTTGGGCTTATCCAGTGTTTATCGTAAAAAGCTATTAAATTTGGTCTAATTGAGTAGATTGCACGGACTATACTTCCTGCTTTCGAATTGACATAACACTTGGACCATTTTAAAACCATAGCAACGTACTGTAAGGCGATTCATATTTCCCCGCCCAGGCATCCGCATTTCGATATTCGAAGTTTTAAGGACAACATGCCTACAGTGGTAAAGGCAATGCCTCCCTTTCGACATGAGTTTTATGCTATTGCAGTAAAGGTGGAAGGGGGTGGGAAGGCCATATCCGGGCATCATACCGACTTCCCGGAGGGATCCACCATATTTTTCAATTCGCCTTTTCAGATCATTTCATGGGACATTGTACCGGATTGGGAGGGCTTCTACATTATCTTTTCGCAGGACTTTATTGCCAAATCCAATTTCCTGCAAGATATCCTCAAGCACTTCCCATTCTTGAAGATAGAGAAGGACATGCCCTTTGAAATAGCAAGGGAAGATGTAAATACCATACTCTCTATCTATGAATCCATACAACAGGAATACCATAGCGATCACCCCGATAAGTTTCAATTGATCGAGTCGTATGTGTTGTTGCTGTTAAATTTCATAAAACGGTATTTCCATAAAAGTGTTTCCCCAAAGGATGCTTCCGAAGAAATCCGAAAAACAGACCTGAAATTGCTCTCCCGTTTTCAGACGCTTATCGAAACCAGCTTTTATAAGGATGTTGCTGTCGAGGACTATTCCTTCCTGCATTCCACGTCCTATTACGCCCATAAGCTCAGCATCCATCCCAACCATTTAAATGCAGTGGTGAAACAAATTACTGGACAGACTGCCAAGCAACACATTCAGAATCATATTCTTAATTTGGCTAAATCACGGCTTATCCAAACCCAGGATAGCGTAAAGGAAATTGCCTATTCGCTCTATTTCGATTCCCCCAATAATTTTAGCAGTTTCTTTAAAAAAATGACCTCAAAAACTCCAAATAACTACCGTAAGGAGGCCATTCTTTGATTTTTATACTTCTTGCTTTGATTCTATAAATCCCATCCATTGTGCTATGCGCAACTTTGTAGTGTTCAAAAAACAGATACACTATGAAAACACTTTTTGCAACATTATTAATCCTTGCATTTTCATCATTAAAAGCACAGCATATGGAATACCATAAAACGCCAAAGAGCACAGTAATAGAACTTTTTAAAGCTACAGATCAGAAAGATTGGAAGGCAGTCGAAAACTGTTTTGCCAATACCGTACTGTTGGATTATTCCTCCATGGGCAATCCAGCTTCGAACCTAAGCCCTAAACAAATTATTGATGCTTGGAAGACCATTTTGCCTGGGTTTACCAATACACATCATCAGATTGGGAACATTCAAGTAACCGAGACTAAAAACAGGGCTCATGTATTTACATACGGAACCGCTACCCATTATTTGGAAGACGAAAAAGGCAATGTTTGGACTGTTGTGGGTACGTATGATTTCAATTTGAAGAAGGAAGGCGGGCAATGGAAAATAGACGAAATGGAATTCAATTTTAAGTATCAGGATGGCAATACCTCCCTGCCTCAAAAAGCAATAGACAAGGTTGCCGGAAAACAAAGCGGCCCTACCATTGCTGAACAAAACAAGAAGGCTGTCCGTACCTTTTTGAAAGCTCTGGAAACCGAAAACATAGACGAGTTGGTAGCATTGTTTGCTGAAAACGGAAAGCACATTAACCCTTATCATTCGGACATTTTTCCAAAGGGAGCCAACGGAAGGGAAGAGATCCGTGCCTACTGGACACCTGTCTTTTCAAACTTTGATGGTATGGAGTTTCCTATTGAAGAAATCCATGCCATGGAAGACCCTCACACAATCTACGTAAAGTTTCAAGGGAACATCAAACTAAAAGGGAACGGTGGTCACTACAAAAATGACTATTACGCTACCTTCCAATTTAATGAAGAAGGTAAAATTGTAGAATATGTAGAAATCTTTAATCCTATAACCGCGGCCAAAAGCTTCGGACTCATCGATAAAATAAAATAGACATGAAAAAAACAATCATAGCAATGTTAGGGGTAGTGCTAATGTTTGGTTGCAAACAACCAGCAAAAGAGCCTACAAAAAATGAAACAGACAATACACCCATAGTAAAAAGAGAAACAATGAAAAAGGTACATTTTAAAAGTGAAGGCATCAATTTAGTAGGAGACCTGTATTATCCTGAGAACTATAAAGAAGGAAACCAATACCCAGCCGTTGTGGTTTCGGGGAGTTGGACCACCGTAAAAGAGCAAATGGCCGGTTTGTACGCCGAAGATTTGGCAAAAAAAGGATTTATCACCTTAGCCTTCGATTTCAGGAATTTTGGGGAAAGCGAAGGGGAACCACGCTTCTTTGAAAACCCACAGCTAAAGAAAGAAGATATAAAAAATGCGGTGACTTATCTAGAAGGGCTAGAAGAAGTAGACAAGGACAAGATCGGTGCCTTTGGCGTGTGCGCTGGAGCCATGTACACCTTAATGGCTTCTGCCGAGGATGATCGGATTAAATCCGTGGTAACCGTAGCCTCATGGTTGCACGATGCAGAAGCCGTGAAATTATTCTACGGGGGAGAAGAAGGCGTGCAATCCAAAATAAAAGCTGCTCAGGAAGCCAAGAAAGCCTATGCTGAAACTGGAGAGGTTGCTTATATCCCAACCATTTCCGAAACCGATGAGTCTGCGGCCATGTACGGTCCCTATGACTATTATCTAAATCCAGAGCGGGGAGCCGTTAAAGAATGGAGCAACGATAAATTTGCCTTAGCCAGTTGGGAAGATTGGTTAACCGCTAATCCTATGCCTTATGCTAAAAACCTTCATAAGCCTGTGTTAATGATCCACTCAGACGGAGCGGTACTGCCGGATTACACCAAAAAGTTTTTCAACGACATTGCATCAGAAGATAAAGAACTCTACTGGATGGAAACTGAATTGGAATCCCCTTTCCATCAGTTTAGCTATTACGATCAAGACGAAGAGGTAAACGAATCTGTTACTGAAGCCAGTACCTGGTTTGCTGAAAAGATGTAGCAGTACACAAACAACCATTAAAAAGCAGCGGTTCGAGAAAATTCGAACCGCTGCTTTATATAGGATATATCTTTTAGACTACAGCCCCAAAGAATCCCTTAAATGCACATATTTATTGGAGTTTTGTCCCCAATAGGGTGCTTTAAGTCTCTTTATTTTCTCTGCGGTAGTCCTAAGGCCATTGGGATGGGTTTCCTCCCAGCTTTCTATGGCATAGGGAAAATCGTTGGTAAACTGTATGGAAAGCGTTCGGTTAAGGTCTGGGTAGGAAATCGTATACGTAGTAAGTTCATCTCCTTTTTCCAAAGTGGCAGTAGCCAATACCTCTGTTAATTTTTTATGGCTCATACGGACAAACTCGAAACTGGGTAGTATTTCAATATTCCCTGTGGGCAATTCTTCGGGGTTGATACGGATGAGGTTCCAAAGTTCGTTTTCCAACCAAACCGTTGGAAGCTTCAGTTCCTGGTCGGCTTCACCTTCAAAATAGGAATGCGCTTCTACTTCGTACCCGTTGTTTCGGTTGTTGAGTTGTGCATATACATGGCCGCACCACTCCTGCATGGAGTGCGATACTTTAAGGGCATGATCCTTTTGCTGTACAGGGTAAAAACTGCTGGTCATCACCGAATAGGGATAAATACCAGTCAAGTATTTTTTGGTTGCATTAAACTTTAAAACGGGAATGTTGGTAGGGGCAGAGCGATCCGCCTTTACCTGTACTTCGGGTAAAAAATCCTCGGTCACAAAAATATTGACAGCAGTTCCTTCGCGAAGTTCACCATAGCGTTCTTGCATGAGCCGATAGGAAGTAATTTCTGCCGTGCCTGTGTACCAATAATCCTTGAATTCTTGAGATAGGTTCCTACTTTCTACAGGAGCAGGTTCTGAAGTACTAATCGGATTAGAAATAGCCAAAGTATCTTCTTTTTGGCCTGTATTACAGGAAAACAGCAACAGAACAGCAATAACGACAAGGATGGCTATGGAAAAGGAATTTCTCATGGCGCGTAATTTTTCTATAAAGGTACGCTATAACCGTCGATCTGCAATCGCCATTAACGTTTTGTAAACAAGGCGGGTAGGGAGTCCCATGACATTAAAGAAACATCCTTCCAACTTGGCAATACCAATGTAGCCCAACCAATCCTGGATACCGTAACTCCCTGCTTTGTCAAAAGGTTTGCAGGTGTCTAGGTAGTAGTCTATTTCGGCTTCGGTAAGAGGCTTGAACCAAACCTTGGTAACATCGTTTACGGTGGTTTGAAAATCCTTGCCCGTAAAACAAACCGAAGTGAACACCTCATGAAAGTCACCACTCAATTCGAATAGCATTCGCTTGGCATCTTCACGGTCTTTGGGTTTGCCTATGGCAACCCCGTCTTTCCAAACAATGGTGTCGCTGGTGACTACAATATCCTTGTCTCCAATTTCGGTAAAAACCGATGCCTTCAATTCGGCTAAATAATCGGTAATGGAACTTCCTTGCAGGGTTTCGGGGTATACTTCGTCCACTTCCCGAACATCGATCATAAAATCGAGATCCAACAATTTGAAAAAATTCTGCCTCCTGGGGGAACCTGAGGCAAGGATGATATTATAGTCTTTTAATGTTTCCCTTAGCATAGTTTGTGTTAGGTTAGTCTGTTTTTTAGTTGCTCTTTCACGGTGGTAAACCATTCTTCTTTAAGGATGCTCAGCACAATACTGCTTCTGCGACCTTCAGGAGCCGTGCAGTTGCTCCTCAAAATACCTTCCGCAGTACAACCGATACTTTTCATGGCAGCAATACTTCGTGCATTGTTGGCATCGGCGCGGAATTCTACCCGTTCTACCCCTACGGTTTCAAAAGCAAACTCCAACAACAAGTATTTACAGTTTTTGTTGAGGCCCGTTCCCTGAAAATCCTTTCCATACCAGGTATAGCCCAATTGTATGGTTTTGTGATGTGGCTGAATGTCATAAAACCGAGTACTTCCTGCATATTTCTGGGTTTTCTTATCGAACACAATAAACGGGTAGGAATCCTTGATTCGTTTCTTTTTGAAAGCATGTGCTACATACGATCGAAAATTTTCTTCTCCAGCCCCCGAAACCAAAGAATAGGTCCACAATTCCGGTTCCTGTATGGAAAAGGGGAGTAGGAGTGCTACATCTTCAGGAGTAAAAGGACGTAACAATACCCGATCGTTCTCTAATACATATTCTTGGGTGGTATCTATGTTCATAAGGGTATAAAGGATTTAGCATAGAGTGGAAGCGAACAAATCCCCAACAGCATAATGATTTTTAATAGGGTCGATAACACCGAATAATGCTTTTTGTTTTCGGCATTCCAAGCTTTTATACAGAAAAAGAGCAAGGGAGCAGCGATTAGGAACACGGTGTAAAACGAAAGCCATTTATACGCATACAATTCTGTGTAGGTAAGCCAAAGCACGCATACCAAGGCAATAGCCCCCATAGCAAAAACTACATTCGTAGTCCTTTTGCGTCCCATAACTATAGGCAGGGAATTTCTTCCCCCGTTTTTATCGCCATCGATATCCTGAAGGTCCTTTACGATTTCACGGATAAGGTTGATAAAAAAAGCAAAGGCTGCATACAAAAGGATGCTTTTCGATGCTTTTATCTGAAGTGGAAAATCCCAACTGTTCGGATCGATAACGGGATATATTTCAAAAAGGATCAAAACAATCAAACTCATGGCCACCAAAACCGAAACGAGCAGGTTGCCTACCAATAGCATCGATTTTACGTGTGTGGCATAAATATAAAGCAGTGCAGACATACCAATAAATATGGCTGTTAGCATCGGTCTACCTATGGCATTAGCCAAATAGAAACCCAAACCTACCCCAATTACATTGAGTACTATGTAAAAGTTATAGGCACTTCGTTCCGTTATCAACCGCCAAACAATCATTTTTTCGGGTTTGTTGATCCGGTCCACGGCTTCATCAAAAATATCGTTAACCACATTTCCTGCTCCAGCAATGATGATGGTGATAAGCACCAAGAGACCAAACTGAAGATCGGTCAATTGTGTATTCACTTGCCAAGTATCCAAAAGGCCATACTTTATGAGGCATTGCACCAATACAATGAGTAAAAGGTTAATGGGCCTAAGGAGTTTTATGTATGGCATCATAAAAAGGCTATCTAATCGTAACGGGCACTGGCACTACCATTGCTAATCCAATTCCCTTGCACTTTAAGTACTTGTTCCACAATGTCCCGAACGGCTCCTTGTCCTCCTTTTTTATGTGAAATGTACTTGGAAATCGCCTTTATTTCAGGCACTGCATCCTGTGGACAGCAGGGCAGCCCGACCATTTTCATAGCAGCCAAATCGGGGATGTCGTCTCCCATGTAGATTACATTTTCAGGCTGTATTCCATGTTCCGAAAAATAGTTCTGCAATAGCTCGGGTTTTTGCTTGGCACCCAAATGGATTTCCTTTATGCCCAATCCTTCCAATCGCTTACGAACCCCTTCGTTGCTTCCACCACTTATGATACAGATGTGGTAGTTATGATCTACAGCGGTTTTTAGGGCGAAGCCGTCTTTTACATTCATGGTACGGTACATTTCACCTTCGGTGGTTACCAAAATGGAGCCATCGGTAAGTACACCGTCTACGTCGAAGACAAAGGTGGTGATGTGTTGCAGGAATTCCTTATAACTTTTTTCCATGGGTTCTGGATATGGATTGGGTTAATGTTTTGTATATCTTTTTGTAGTAGTCGTTCTTTAATAAATCCAAGTGCTTGGCAATGGTCATCTTGTCATCGCGTTTGGCAGGACCTGTTTGCGCATCGTTGGGGGACAGCCCTTCAATTTTCCGGGCGGTTTCTTTAATAAGCGGCTTTAAAAGATCGAAATCTACACCATTTTCTGTTAAATAGGCTTCAGAAAGATGGTAGAGGTGATTGGTAAAGTTATTTACAAAAACAGCGGCCAGATGCAGTTGGGCGCGTTCTTCGGAAGGTATTTGCACTACCTTTTCAGAAATCATTTCTCCAAGGGATTCCAACAATTCGGCATCTTGGTTCTCTTGAGCTTCAAAACAAATGGGGATTTCCTTAAAATCCACTTCGTGATCTTTGGAAAAGGTCTGCAAAGGATAAAACACTCCTTTTCGGTTGCTGTTGGAGAGTGCCTTCATAGCAACGCTTCCAGAAGTATGGGTTACCAATCGATCTTTGAATGGCAGTTGCCCCGACACCTCGGCAATGGCATCGTCCGGAACGGCAATGATGTAGAGATCGGCTTTTGCTAAGTCGTTTAGATCATGGGTTATTGCGATATCTTCTGTGTTGTCCAATTTGCTTCGGCTAAACACCTGAACCACATCTACATCGATCGCATTTTTAAAAGCGCGGTACAGATGCTGCCCCACATTCCCAAAACCAACTATGACTACAGAAATCATACAGCGAAGGTAGTAACTTTTACAGGATTTAACGATAGATTTTACGGTTCCTGATTTCGATCTCCCCTTGGGTTTCCAACTGTTTAAAGGCCCGTATCACGGTTTCTACCCGCAAACCTGTAAGGTTTGCAATTTGTTGGCGGGTTAAATCTACTTCGTATTTTCCTTCACTACCATATTTGGACTTCAGGAAATCGACCAAGGTTAGAATACGGTGTTCCGGGCTGTGCATGGAGATTTCCTTAAGGATCATCGCTTTGTAGCTTAGTCGTTTGGAGAGCAATGCCATAAATTCCAAATGCAGGTCGAAATGATCCTTGAGAAGCTGAAACAGTTTGCTTTTAGGTAATACATATAGCGCTGAATCCTTAGCGGCTACTGCAGAGGCAGGGTAGGGGAAATCACCAAACAAAGGAGGTTCTCCAAAGCTTTCTCCTTCGTGAAATTCGCCCTGTACAAATTCCTTTCCGTTTTCATGAAGGTTAAACATACGAACACTCCCTTTTTGGATTTGGTAATAATTCCGTGCTTCGGTTTTACTGGAAAAAATCACCTCTTTTTCAGAATAAGACACCAATTGAGCCCCGTAATCCAACAGCAATTCTTCATCGATAAGGGGCTTTATGATTTGGCTCATAAAATAGGAGGGTGTTGCACAGTTTCTTTGCGTAAAAATACTCAAAACTATGACGATAACGAGATACATTCAAAAATGGCAAAAGGAATTTATCCATAATTACTACATGTACATTCCGCTTACGATCATTCTACAAAGCTGCTTGGGCTCCATTGCTGCTATGTACATCCTTTATCAAGGGATTAACTGGGTTTCTGGATTGGAACTTACCGTATGTACGGTATTGTGTATGGGGTATAATGCCGCTATTTTGGCACAAGCCGATAGGAAATTGGGCTTCTGGTTGTTAATGATAAGCCTTATCGTAAATTCTCTATTAATAATGATTAATTTAGTCCTCTAATGAAGGATATCACCACCCGCGAAGATGTAAATACCCTAGTCCGTACTTTTTACGGAAAAGTGAGGCAGGACGAATTGTTGGGTCCTATTTTCAATTCGGTGATCGATGATTGGGAAGCACATTTTGAGTTGTTGACCGATTTTTGGGAAACCAATCTGTTCTTCCGAAAGAAATACAAAGGAAACCCTTTACAGAAGCATGTGGATGTAGATGAGGCCCACGATGGGGTCATCAATGAAATGCATTTTGGGGTGTGGCTGAATTTGTGGTACCAGACCCTAGACACCCTTTTTGAAGGCGAAGTAGCCCAAATTGCCAAAAACCGTGCAAGGAACATGGGGACTTTTATTCACTTGAAAGTGTTCGAAGCCAGAATGAAGCGAAATGCATCCTCCCAAAATCATTAACAGTAGGGAGTAGTTAATGTGAACTCAAATACTTAAATTTGCACAAAAATTTTCAGATGCAAAAGAAACTTGCAGCCTTCCTCTTCTCCACACGACTTACTGCTGTTTTATTTATTGTTTTCGCTATTGCCATGGCAGTGGGTACGTTTATGGATGCTTCCTACGAGCATCCGCCTTCCAACTATGCCCGTGAGTGGATTTTTAATGCGTGGTGGTTCGAGGCGATTATGATCATCTTCGTGATCAATTTTATAGGGAATATCTTCAAGTTTCGCCTTCACAGAAAAGAAAAATGGGCGACCCTTTTATTGCACCTGTCGTTTATCCTTATCATCATTGGAGCAGGGGTTACCCGTTACATAGGGTACGAAGGGACGATGCTCATTCGTGAAGGGACTGCCGAAAATGCATTCCTTTCTGAAGAAACCTACCTCAAAGTACTTATTGATGGCGATTACAAGATCGATGGGGTAGCACAACGCAGACATGTTCCTTTGAAAGAACTGAGGCTTAGCGAACGCCTGAACAACGATTTTGTGGTCCAAACCGATTACAACAAGCAACCCGTTACCATTCGGTATAAAAACTTTATTTCGAACGCAGAGGAAAGCCTGATCCCTTCCGAAGAAGGGGAACAATACCTGAAAGTAGTAGAATCAGGTGGCGGAAGCCGTCATGATCACTGGATAAAAGCAGGGGAGGTGGTAAGCATCCACAATGTACTTTTTGCGGTAGATAACCCAACCCCTGGAGCCATCAATATTAAAACCACCGATACCAGCGGATATACCATAGAAAGCCCGTTTAGTGGTAACTATATGCGTATGGCCGATCAGTTTCGTGGGGAAGTGGCAGCCGATAGTGTTCAGCCACTTAACCTTCGTTCCCTGTACCAAATGGCCGATATGGCCTTCGTGTTTCCCGAACCTTTGACCAACGGGGTGTACAAAGCCGTAAAGGCAAAGGAAGAAGATGAAACTGGGCAGGATGCTTTAATCGTGGAGGTTTCTACCAATGGGGAAAGCAAGGAAGTGGAACTCTTTGGAGGAAAGTTCCTAGCGCCCGACCTTAAAACCGTCGAGGTGGGAGGGCTTACGTTCTACCTTAACTATGGTTCCAAAGAACACAAACTACCTTTTAGCATTACCCTAAACGATTTTATTGCCGACAAACAACCCGGAACCGAAAAGGTATATTCTGCCTTTAGAAGTAAAGTAACGGTGAACGATACGGAAACCGATTACTTCGATTATGATATTTACATGAATCATGTACTGGACCACAAAGGCTATCGCTTTTTCCAAGCGTCCTTTACCCCAGACGAAAAGGGAACCATCCTGTCCGTAAACAAGGACTTTTGGGGAACGTGGATTACCTACATAGGTTATTTCCTGCTGTATATTGGCTTAATGGCTATTATGTTCGATCCTAGAACCCGCTTTGGAGCCCTTAAAAAGATGTTGGATAAGGTAAAGGAAAAGAAGGCAAAACTTACCACGGTCCTGCTGTTGGTTTTTGCCTTTTCCATGAACGCGCAGGAAGGACATTCCGAAGACCATCGCATTACGCCAGCACAAATAGACTCACTTATCCAGATTACTTCCGTTCCTAAGGAACATGCGGCTAAATTCGGTAAATTGGTAATACAGGACAATGGCCGTATGAAGCCCCTTAACACCTTTGCCAGCGAATTGATCCGAAAGGTGAGTGGAAAGGACGAGTACAATGGTTTGGATGCCAACCAAGTGTTTTTATCCATGTCTTACCTTTCCATGACAGAATTACGAGGGGTTTGGTTCGAAGCACCCATCTTAAAATTGGATTGGCGTAACGACAGTATCAAAAAGATCATTGGGGTACCTGCAGAAGCCAAGAAGGCTTCCCTGCTGGACTTAATTGACGAAAATGGCTTCAATAAATTGGGGCCTTATCTGGAAAAAGCCAGTTCCAAGACCAATCCCAATCAGTTCGAAAAAGACTTTATAAAACTATACGAAAAGTACGCGTTGTTGAATCAGGCGTTGAGTGGAAGCATCTTAAAGGTATTCCCTGTTCCTGGGGATGATAACAACAAATGGGTTTCGTTCCCAGAGTTGCAACAGCACCGTTTTACAGGAATGGATTCGCTCTATGCCCGAAACATACTGCCGTTGTATTTTGAAAGTCTTCAGAAGGCGAAACAAACTTCGGACTACAGCAAAGCGGACGAATATTTGGAAAGCATTACCAATTTTCAGAAGAAGTACGGAAGCGAAGTCATGCTTTCCGAAAAGAAAGTGGAGATGGAGATCCTTTACAACAGGATCGACCTTTTCAACAGGGCGTATCACTACTTTATGATGTTTGGAGTGTTTATGCTCATCTTTAACATTGCTCGGATATTCAAAGATCACAAACGTTTGCGGAGGCTCATCTTAGCTTGTAAGATAGGCATCTGGGCACTCTTTATCCTCATGACAGGTGGTTTAATACTTCGTTGGTACATTAGTGGGCACGCACCTTGGAGTGATGCCTACGAGAGTATTATTTATGTGAGTTGGGCTACAACCTTCTTTGGTTTGGCCTTTGGGAGAAAAAGTGACCTTACCATTGCAGCGACTGCCTTTGTGGTTTCCATGCTGCTTTGGGTAGCACATATGAGTTGGCTGGATCCTTCTATTGCAAACCTGCAGCCTGTATTGGATAGTTATTGGTTAATGATCCACGTAGCAGTAATCGTGGCTAGTTACGGACCTTTTACCTTAGGGATGATTTTGGGGGCAGTATCATTGTTGCTCATGGTTTTGACCAATTCCAAGAACAAGGTAAAGATGGATTTAAGTATAAAAGAAATTACGATCATTACCGAAATGTCATTGACCATTGGGCTTATTATGCTTACCATAGGGAACTTCCTGGGAGGGCAGTGGGCCAATGAGAGTTGGGGACGTTACTGGGGTTGGGATCCCAAAGAAACTTGGGCGCTTATCAGTATCATGTTATATGCTTTTGTAATACACGTACGATTGATTCCTGGATTGCGGGGACGATGGTTGTTCAATGTTTTGGCCATATTTACCTACTCGTCTATTATGATGACCTATTTTGGGGTTAATTTCTACTTAACCGGATTGCACTCCTACGCCAGTGGGGATGTACCCGTAACCCCTAACTTTGTGTTTTACATCCTTACGTTTTTCGTACTGTTGAGTATATTCTCTTACTTCCAGTACAAGAAGTATTATAAACCTATAAAAAAAGGATAGTGAAATTTCACTATCCTTTTTCTCGCCAAAATTAAACAAACATTGATTGGTGCACTTATTATAGGTGGCTAATTGTAAATGTAATCCGGTTGGGCATCGACCATGCGGTAATCCTGTTGGATCTGCTCGCCGATTTCCAACTTTTCGTATAATTCCTTGGTGAGTTCCTCTACATCGTTCTCGGTCGTCTTTAGTTTTCGGGCAATCTTGGTATTGCTTTTCCCTTCAGAAATATACTGAAGCAACTTTATCTCCAAACCATCCAAATCGTAATGCATGATGAGGTTTTCTAAATAAACATCCTCTACGAGCTTTTGGGTTTTTCTTCGTGTAGTAAGCGCTTCTTGCCTTTTTAGGAAGATACGCATCTCTGCCTGCCGTAATTCGTTTTCTTCCTTAATGGACTGCATACGGTACATAATGGCATAGGTAAGAATAAGCATTTCTGCAATGGCAGCTGCTTTTATATGTGTTGTTTGAGTAGATAAAAACTCAATACCCATAGGGGTTAGCATGAAATAATCTATGGAAAATAACAAAGGGATGAACGAAGCAATAACAAAGAACTTTGCATAATTCTTTTTACTGAACAGGTATACGCCCGTTAAGAAGTACATACCCATAATGGCAAATAAAACCGTATTGGCTATGTGGTTGAAAACGACATCTCCCGTAGTCCATGAAAAGGCCATGAGCAATACGGCAACGGCAAGTAATGGACTCGCAAAATAGATCAGTTTTGGGGCAAATTCCTTTAAGGTTAGGTATTTGGTGGCAAATAGGGCTCCAAAACCAGTGGCTATAAACAAGAGGAGGGTTTGTACGTTGGATGGGTTGGTAATTGCGTCCATGCCCAATACAGCAAAGAGTCCATCGCTATAAAACAGCAGGGTAGACATGGTGGCAAGGGCACCTGCATAGAATAGATAGGTTTTCTCTTCGAATAGGAAGAAACAAACCAAATTAAGCAAGACAAGCATAAGTGTAAAACCATAGTACATACCCTGCCTAAAGAGGGTAGGGCCGTTGGCAATAACTGTTGCTTCACTAGTTATATCTGCTTTGCTGATATTTTGCGCTGATGCAGCACCAGAAATTTCATTTTTGTAGGAAAATTCTGTAAAAGTGAAAAAGTTGTCAGAAGGGGCATAATAGTTACCTTGTTGATAAAAGCCTCCGTTGGGAGCAATATCGTTCTGGTAAATTAAGGGGGCGTTTGTCCCATTTAATTCATTGCCTAAGGTACTGTTAGGTACCGAATTCTCTATACTTTTCACAGTAACTGTCTCTGCTTTTACCTTGGTATCGTAAACCTTCTTTTTGGCAAAAGAAAGGGTGCAGAAAGACAGGAAAATGAGTAGTAAAACTGACCTCATAATAAGTAGGTTTTATGAATTTGGGTACTCCAATATACATATTTTTTACATTTCACCTAATTTTTGTGCATTTTATCGATAAAAATGTTAATAAAAAATGCACTGAAATGTTAATATTTTAATAAAAATCATGAAAAAAGAGCGCTTTTTAGCGCCCTTTTATATGTAAATGGTTGTACTGTAGTTACTTATAATTCGCCTACCATATCTTCGGGTCGAACCCATTCATCGAATTCTTCTCCGGTTAGGTATCCTAAATTAATGGCTTCTTCTCGTAAAGTGGTCCCATTTTTATGAGCGGTATTCGCGATTTCTGCCGCTTTGTAGTATCCAATTTTCGTGTTTAATGCAGTAACCAACATAAGCGAGTTGTCCAACAATTTCTTGATCACCTCGTGGTTAGGTTCTATACCCTGTGCGCAATTTACGTCGAAGGATACACAGGCATCCCCAATCAATTGAGCGGATTGAAGGATGTTGGCTGCCATAACAGGTTTAAACACATTCAATTCATAATGACCTTGCATGCCACCCACGCCAATAGAAACATCGTTCCCCATTACTTGGGCGCATACCATGGTAAGGGCTTCACACTGCGTTGGGTTTACTTTCCCAGGCATGATAGAAGATCCCGGCTCATTGGCAGGGATGATGATTTCGCCAATTCCACTTCGGGGACCACTGGCCAACATACGGATGTCGTTGGCAATTTTATTAAGGGAAACCGCCAATTGCTTCAATGCACCATGACTTTCTACAATGGCATCGTGAGCTGCCAAGGCTTCAAACTTGTTTTCGGCACTTACAAAAGGAAGCTCGGTAAATGTGGCAATGTATTCCGCTACCTTAGGGGCATAACCCTTTGGGGTATTGATTCCCGTACCTACAGCTGTACCTCCCAAGGCCAATTCGCTTAGGTGTGCCAAGGTGTTTTCCAATGCCCTAAGACCATGGTCCAACTGGGAAGCATAGCCTCCAAACTCCTGTCCCAAGGTTAGGGGGGTAGCATCCATTAAGTGGGTCCTACCAATCTTTACACATTTTTTAAAGTCTTCCGATTTTTTTACCAAAGTAGCGTGTAATTGCTTTACCCCAGGAATGGTTACTTCTACGATTTTCTTGTAGGCTGCAATGTGCATTCCTGTAGGGAAGGTATCGTTGGACGATTGCGATTTGTTTACATCGTCATTGGGTTGTAGGGTTTTTTCTCCCTCACCAATTACTTTACCCGCTAATTGATGGGCACGGTTGGCGATCACTTCGTTTACGTTCATATTACTTTGGGTACCACTTCCCGTTTGCCATACCACCAGTGGAAACTGATCGTCGTGCTTTCCAGCGAGTATTTCGTCACAAACGGCACCAATGAGGTCTCTTTTTTCCTCACTAAGCACACCCAACTCGCAATTGGTATAGGCAGCTGCTTTTTTAAGGTAGGCAAATCCATAAACCACTTCCAAAGGCATGGAAGCAGGGGTGCCTATTTTAAAATTATTACGGGAACGTTCGGTTTGTGCCCCCCACAATTTATCGGCAGGTACTTGTACCTCGCCCATGGTATCTTTTTCTATTCGGTAGCTCATAGTATCAGTTTGATGAAATACGGTGCAAAATTACGACTTTACGGGGGAAGATGGAAGGAAGTGGCTAACAGATTCTTTCAAAATCCTGTTCATAACTTGTGCAGTTTTTGCCATTAGATGTTTTAAGATTGATTTTTTCATTTTATCTTTGCCAAAACTTAAAAGACAACTCATGTTCGATTTTCAACAATATTTAGGATTTCTGGCTTTCTTAACGATTTTGACCATTGGATTCTGGTTAATGATTTTCCTAATCTCCTTTATCCCTTACTGGATAGGTGGAGCCTTTATCGAGAACATGAAGTTACGACGAGAAGCCAAAAGAAAAGAAAAAGAAGGGAAATAAGCCCCCGTCAATAATAGATGGAAAGGAGATCTGCTAAAGATCTCCTTTTTTTATGGGGTTCCTTCAAAACCTTCGCCGTCAAAATCACCACCGTTCCTTCCACCACGCTGGCGCTGTTTTTTCTGGTTGAATCGATACGTAAAGGACAGGGTAAACTGTCGTTCCCTCCATTGAAACTCACTATCGCTCGTAAAGTTGGCCGTTTCGGTAAACGATTGCCTTTTTCTGGAATTGAATAGGTCACTCACGTTAAAACCAATCGTTGCATTGTCGTTAATAATATCCTTGCTCAATGCCATGCTAACGGAAATGATTCCTTCGGTTTCGGTTTGGGCATTGTTTCGCGGCCCACGGTAAAAGGCATTGGTCTGCCAATCTATTTTGGAAGGCAACGTAATCTTAGTACTGCCACGGGCAAACCAACTGGTGTTTTCCGTTCCATAATCCACACCGTTGAAGGATCCTTCGGTTTCGAAGCGGAAGAAATTGAAGCTTCCGTTAAAACGTAACCATTTATGAGGATTGTATAAAATGGCCGCTTCCCCACCAATGCGTTGGTTGGTAGAAAGGTTAATGGGAATGGTTCTAATAATAGGAATTCCATTAGGCGTTACTTGTCCTGTATCTTCCTGAACCCTTTCAAAAGCATCCGTTTCGTATTGGTAGTATACCGAAGCCGTAAGGGTAAGCTTGCGCCCCCAGCGTTTTAAGTAGCCCAGATCGAAGGCATTGGCATAGGCAGGGTTCAAGCCTGGATTTCCTTGGAACACATTGGCTTCACTGGATCGGGAAGGGAAGGGGTTCAAAAACCAGAAACGGGGACGGTTGATCCTCCGGTTGTACCCAAAGGAGATGTTTTCCCGTTCGCCCAATTCGTACACAAGGTTTACCGTAGGGAAGAGCCCTAAAAAGTCCTTGTCAAAATTTACATTAAAATCGTCGTTGGTCGTTACGTCTTCACCCGTAACCTCTCCTTTCAGTACCGTAGATTCCATCCTAAGTCCCAGTAAAAAGGAGAACTTGCCCAGTTTGTTTCCGTATTGGGTATACAGTGCGTTGACGTTCTGGGTAAAATCGAACACATTGCTCAAGCTATCGTTCCGCACAAATACACCTCCTGGGGTGATTTGTTCTTCCAAAAGGTAATCCGTAAGGGTATTTTCGAAACGCCCTCGGTACCCCGCTTCAAACTGTGCATTTTCACCAATGGGAAGTACATAATCGGCTTGGGCTAGGTACTCGGTTTCATCTTGTTTCTGAATGATGTTTTCTGAAGGCAACGCCTCAAAATCGGGAAAGGTGTTTCTTTCTTCAATAAGGGAGGTTTCGGTTTCGTCGCCTGTTTCATACTGAAAATCTACCGTAAGCTTATGTCCATTGGGGTTAAAATCGTTTACGTAGTTTAACGAAAACTGAAAATTGGAATCATCTTCCTCTTCCGTTTCAATACGATCCCGAGAGATAGCCAGATCATCATCACTGCTGAATTCTTCCGTAATATTGGTGGTGGTGCTTTCGTTATCACCCGATCGGTAAAAGGCAGAAGCCGTAACCGATGATGTTTTCGTGAGGAAGTATTCTATTCCCAGATTGGTATTGAATCCTCTTCGCAAACGGTCGAAATCGCGATCTTCGATCACTAACGGGTTAATAGCATCTCCAAAATAGCGGTTTTCGAAATTGGCATTCCCGGGGGTTTCCCGATAGCGAACACCAGTGGTGTTAAAGATGTTGAATTTGTTGGTCCGCACATTGATGTTTCCCGTGGCGCTGCTTCCCAAGGGATAGGTAAAACTGGTCTGCAATGATCCGTTGAGCCCCAAGGTTTTTTCCTTACGCAGCACAATGTTTAGGATCCCAGCGGTACCTTCGGCATCGTAGCGGGCGGAAGGGGAGGTGATAACCTCTACTTTTTCTATGGCTTCTGCGGGCAATTGCCTAAGCGCATCAGTAGAACCAAAACCGGCAATAGCCGAGGGTTTACCATTGATGAGGATACGAACGTTCTCGTTCCCTCTTAAAGCAATGGTTCCATCTACATCTACCGTAACCGAAGGGACATTGTCCAAGGCATCGCTAACGGTAGCTCCGCTCGTGGTAAGGTCTTTACCTATGGTATAAACCTTTTTGTCCAAACGGATCTGAACTTCGGTGGTTTCTGCACGTACCACGACTTCGTCCAGGCTTTCGGTGTCCAGTGACAGTAGTATGTCCGAAAGACGGGTGTTTTTAAACAATCGCTGGTTTTCCAACGTTTCGGTTTTGTAGGAAATAAACTCGAACCGAACGGAATATACCCCAGCAGGGACTTCTATGCTGTATTTTCCTTTGGCATCGGTAATGCCTCCCGAAACAATGTCTCCGTTTCTATTGGTAAGGGCAATGGTGGCAAATTCCAAAGGGGTGTTGGAATCCTTGTCCAACACATTTCCGAATACTGTTACAGTTTGTGCGTTTCCGTTTGGGCGATTTCTTTGTTGTCCCCAAAGCAATGTGGTAAAACACAATGCTAGGAGCAATAGGCTTTGCTTCATGGTGGTTTTTTCGTTCTTAGACCACGAAAATAAGCTGGGGTTTAGCGGGAAATTCCCAAGCTTTTGTTAAATATTTTTAAAGAATCTTAAGGACACTTTCTGGCGGGCGTCCCAAGGCAGCTTTTCCGTTTTTTATAACAATAGGTCTTTCAATGAGTTTCGGGTTTTTTACCATAGCTGCTATAAGCTGCGAAGGGGTTAAATCTTTCCCTTTGTATTGTTCTTTCCAGATGGCTTCGCCTTTGCGAATTAACTGCATAGGTGTAATTCCCAACTGATCGATAATCTCAGAGAGCTTTTCTTTGGAAGGGGTGTCTTCTAAATAAAGAACAATGTTGATGTCTTCCCCTTTTTGTTCTAGAAGTTGCAGGGTTTCTCTGGATTTACTACAACGGGGGTTGTGATAGATGGTTGTCATTTTTTTTCTTCGGTCTTTTTGGGTGATTTTCTTTTTTTGGTCCAGAAATCGATTTCAACATCGATCATTTCGCCAATAAAATTGTCCATGGAGTCGTGCTTAAAGCTGGTACCTACTCCATAATCGGCTCGGTTTAGTGATAATCGAGAGGAGAATCCAAAAGTGTTTTTTCCATCACGTCCAGTAAAAACCAAGGGTAGTTCCATTTCTTTGGTGACTCCTCTCATGGTAAAAGCTCCTATAACAATGTATCCGTTTTCCGATTTCACTACTTTTTTACTTACAAATGTAATATGGGGATGATTCTCTACATCGAAAAAATCGGCACTTTGCAAATGTTCATCCCTACTATCAATACCCGTATCGATGCTAGCGACTTTTATGGTGACTGCCAAAGTAGATTTTGTAAAATCGTCTTCGTTAAGATCTAACTCAACCGTATAATCATTGAATTTTCCTGTAATCCTTGTAATTCCGTTGGAAATAGGCACGGAGAACAACAGGGTAGAGTGATTGGATTCGACTGCCAATTTTTTTGTTTCGAATTGTCCATTCATGGGCATTACAATACCAATGAGTAAGACAATGATGAGCCAATGTTTCATAATCCTAATATTTAATTTCTTCTAATTCCTGGGTATAGTCGTATTGAAGGTCTTCGTGCAGGCTGCTTATCTTTTTCTCTATAAGAGTTACCTGACGTTCAAAAAGGTTCATCATCGTTCTACTCGATCGTATGGAAGGGGAAAAATGTTTTAATGCATGGCAAAAGTGAAGGAGCAGTTCTACTTCGGTTTCTTTGCTATTGGAATACCGAATGTATTTTTTGGTCTCCCGCAGTACTTTTCGGATGCTCTTCTTTACATAGTAAAAACTACTGGTATTAATGGCACCGAATCCTTCGTCTATATATTCTTTTACGGTGGTTATATAGGTTTCTTCGTCTTCACTTTCGAACAAAAGATAGGTGAGGAGCTCTTTATTTTCCTTTTTAAAGCGGGCCAACCGTAGGCAAAGCGCTTCCAGTTCGTCCGAGGATCGATACTTGAGCTCTTTTTTTAATTGGGCAACGGTTGCAGCTTTCAATGGATGTTTTTTTCTATTCGTATCAATTAGGATCGATCTATAAAGATACTCCCAATTCTTGTAATTGTTTGGCAAGGGATGTTGCATCTGTAAAATGGATTCCCTTGATTCCCACGGCTTCGCAACCGTGAATGTTCTTTAGGCTGTCGTCTATAAACACAGCTTCTTCGCGATCTATATCGTAACGAGACAATATAAGTTCATAAATCTCGGGGAAAGGTTTCCGCATCCCTTCATCCCCACTTACCACAATACCTTCGAACCATTGTAGCCAAGGGAATTTGGCAATGGCCTTTGGCCAGGTCTCCCCACTCCAATTGGTAAGGGCATATACACGGTAGTTGGGATCGTCTACCACTTTCTTTAAAATAGCCAGGGTGTCTTCGTGGGTATATCCCAACATTTCCTCCCAGCGACCGTAATACATTTCTATAAGTTCCTTGTATTCCGGAAACATTGCAATGCGCTCCTCGGTAGCCTTGGTAAGGGGATATCCCGCGTCTTGATTTTCATTCCATTCCCAAGCGCAGATATTATTGAGGAACCAATCCATTTTTTCCCTGTTGCCCCTAAACTCTTTTAGGTATACGTATTCTGGACTCCAGTCTACAAGTACACCTCCTAGATCGAAAATAATGGTCGTTGTTTTCTTCATAAGCTATACACGGGTTAGTTTATGAATAATGGTTTCATGCTGCGGGAACAGTTGCAATAAGGTATCGCGTGGGGGCATTTCGAAATCATCGAAATCGAAGCCTGGTGCTACGGTACAACCCAATAAGGAGAAAGCCCCGCCTTCTTTTACTTCGGCTCCAAACCAATACCCACCCGGAACTGTGAATTGAGGCACTTCACCTTCGGCTAGATTGTTGCCAATGGCTATTTTCTTGTATTCCCCCTCTGGGGAAATGGTATGTAGCCATAGGGTGGCCCCATCGTAAAAGTGCCACTGTTCGTCCTGAACAATTCTGTGAAAGGCCGAAAAGTTCCCTTGGGTTAGCAAAAAGTAGATGCTGGTGGCATGATTCCTAGGTCCCGAATAGGTATTTCCCAGCACATCGGAAGGGATACTTCCGTTACTTCTGTAGGTTTCTTTAAAGTAACCTCCTTCTGGATGGGGTTGTAGCTCTAGGTGTCCAATAATGCTTTCAATGGAATTCATACTCGAAGATACTAGTTTGGAAATAAACTTCGGTCCAATCCAGGGACAATTCGTAATGCGTTTTTGTAATATACTTTTTTAAGGACTTCGTCGGGTAAATCCATCCCGTACATGGCCCAAAAGGCGTGGTATTTTTTGTGGTAGGGGAAATATTCATCATCGCTTTCCAAAACGCGGAAATAGGTGGGGAATTCATGGGGTTTCCAGCTATCTTTTCCAAATAAGATACGGTCTTGATATTTAATGAAAAATGCCTTGGCGGCTCGGGGTTGCCTCCCCAATTCGGCAATAATGGCACCGATACCCACATTCATGTTGGGGATTTCGTCCAATAGCCTGCCCAAGGTTCCCAAATCGTTGGCATACCATCCCATATGGGCATTGATAAAGGTAGTATTGGGGTGTTTTTTGAACATTCGGTGCTGTTCGGCAATAAGTTGTTCCCAAGGGGCAGGATTGTCGGGTCCCCGCTTTCTTCTGGGTCTTAGTTTTAATTCCAACCAGCGTTCGTTGTCGCTGTCGAAATCATCCCAAAAAGATTTAGGGTCGGCTGTATGGATAAGGACTGGAATGCCCAATTCCGCACATTTGGCCCAAATGGGATCCAAACGCGGATCGTCTACAGCTACTCTTTTTCCATCTGTGTCTTCATACCGCAATCCCAGGCTTTTGTAGATTTTCAATCCCCGGGCTCCATTTTCACAATCCTCTTCCAGTTGTTGTAGCGTTTTTTCTATCCAACCGTCTTCCCCCACACCATCGAAATCGATATTGGCGAAGACAACAAAGCGGTTGGGGTAGTTATCTTTAATGTTCTGAACACTTTGCTGAAGCAAAGTCCCAGAGCGACCGCTTAAATTAACCATGATTTGTAGATTGAGTGTATCCATGGCAGCTACTACGGGACTTAAGTCTTGGTTAGCCATTTGGTATTGATGCCCATGAATGTCGATAAACGGAAATTTAGCTTTCAGTATAGGTTCCCCTTCAACAACGAGGGTAGAAGTAGGGTTGTATTCTTCGAAAGTAAGGTCTTGTGCTATGCTTACTTGAATGGAAAGCCCTAGAAGAATGAAAAAGTAAAATGTCTTCATGTGTGGATTGATTTTGGACTTAAATGTAAAAAGACCCAATTGCTAACGAAAGCTATTTAGTACAGCTTTAACAAGGTTTCCCATATCGCGGAGCTATGGTTTTGGTCGAATATCGCTGAGAAAATTTAAGCGCTAAAGGTCAAAGCTTGGAGTCATCGATATGGTAATCATAAAAACGATAATCATGATAGGTATGGCAATGATAATGGCTGATAGAAACCAGTTGAGTATCGTCATCCCCCAACCAAATTTTTGAGCTGCTTTTATACCAATGAGCAATAAAACAAAACCCCAAATACCCAATAGGGTCTCAAGGGTATTAAAAGTATACCAAATGGTATCGCCGTATTCAGGGTTTTTCCAGTCATTACTGGTAAAAAGTCCATCCCCAAGGAGTATTATTTTGGGTAACAAGAAAAACAAGGTGGCTACAGTGGGGATAATTGACCATGCCATAACCGCCCGGCATTGTTCAGCATCGGCAGTACCGCCCAACCACTTTCCGGTAGCACTAACGACCCAGGCATTGAGGTAATTGAAAACCAACCCGACCAAAGCACCTAGTGGGATAGCAATAAGAAATAGCATAAAGAGGGAGTAACGATCACCCAGCATCCATGCTGAGATTTGATCGATTCCCAGAATCCCCCCATTTATTATAAACAGGAGGTTAACATATTTTGTGGGTTCCTTGGCTAATATATATTCGAAGGTTGGTTTGGGTCTATACCAAATAGATAACCATAACTTATTGGGGTCTACATTGTATTCGGGTTCCTCGAATTCCTCGAAAGGAGAGTGGTGTTCCATAAATGTGTGGTTATAGTTCGTTTTCTTTTTCCCCCTGTCCCATCATCATGAGATATTCTTTCAGGAATTCATCAATTTCGCCATTGAGGACCGCATCGGTATTACCGGTTTCGTAAGAAGTCCGTACGTCCTTGACCAATTTATAGGGATGTAATACATAGTTGCGTATTTGCGACCCCCATTCTATAGCCATCTTGCTATCTTCTATTTCGGCCCGTTGTTCCATTTGCTTGCGCAATTCGATCTCGTACAATTGCGATTTCAGCATTTGCATTGCAGTAGCCCTGTTATCGTGCTGCGATCGGGAGTTGGAACACGAAATTTGAATCCCTGTAGGCTTGTGGAACAATTGTACTTTGGTCTCTACCTTGTTTACATTCTGTCCTCCCGCACCACTGGATCGTGCCGTGGTAATCTCTATATCGGCTGGGTTTATTTCAACTTCAATACTGTCGTCTACCATAGGGTATACGTATACACTTACAAAACTGGTGTGGCGTTTGGCATTGCTGTCGAAAGGGGAGATCCTTACCAAACGGTGCACGCCATTTTCACCTTTTAGCCAACCAAAACCATATTCACCTTCAATTTCGAGGGTTACGGTTTTTATCCCAGCTACATCTCCGGGTTGAAAATTGAGTTCCTTTACTTTAAAGCCCTGCTTTTCGGCCCACATAAGGTACATGCGCATGAGCATTTGGGCCCAGTCGCAGCTTTCGGTTCCTCCAGCACCTGCAGTAATCTGTAAAACGGCCGAAAGGTCGTCGCCTTCTTCACTCAGCATATTACGGAATTCGAGCGCCTCTATGGATTCTAAAGCGGTTTGGTAACTGGAAGATAAAGTTTCGGCATCGCCTTCCCCTTCCTTTAGGAACTCGAGCATTACTTCGGTATCGTCGGTGAGGGATACCCCTTTTTCATAATCCTCCACCCACTTCTTTTTGTTGCGGAGTTGTTTCATAAAGGCTTCTGCCTCTTGGGGGTTGTTCCAGAAATTGGGGTCGAAGGTTTTTTCTTCGTCGTTGCTTATTTCTATGCGTTTTCCTTCAACGTCAAAGATACCTCCTTAACGCATCCAGGCGATTTCTAAGATCTTTTAACTGATCGGTTGTTATCATGAAGTCTTAATTTTGATGTAAAATTAGAATTAAAATCTGCATGCGGAAACTAATTTCAAGAATTATTTAGTAGCTTAGGGCATTCCCCCTTATTTAAAAATCTGACTTATGATAAATCGTATTTTTTTGGTGTTGCTGCTCTTGGCTACAAGCTCAGCAATGGCACAGTTTCTAGAAGGAAAGAAACAGTTGGAAAATTTTATGGGATTCTTCAATTTCTACTATGCGGGGGATGAGGGATCTATATACTTAGAAGTCCCTTCAGGAAAGCTTGAAAACGAGTTTATGTATGTCCATTCCCTACGGACGGGAGTAGGTTCCAACGATATCGGAATAGACCGAGGGCAGTTGGGGGGAGAAGCTGTTGTTAAGTTCATAAAAGCGGGGAATAAAATCTTGCTTGTACAACCCAATTTGGAGTATCGGGCCATTTCCAAAAATGACCTGGAACGACGATCGGTATCCGAAGCTTTTGCTTCTTCTGTACTATTTGGATTTACCATAAAAGAAACCAAGGATTCCAATTACATTATAGATCTCACGCCTTTTTTAATGCAGGATTCCCATGAGATTATCCGAAAACTAAAAGCACAGAAAGAAGGGACCTATAAATTGGACAAAACCCGCAATGCCATTTGGATGGAACGCACTAAGGCTTTTCCCAAAAACTGCGAGTTCGAAGCATTGCTCACCTATACGGGGCAACCCACGGGAAGGAAATTGGCTACCGTAGCTCCCGAAGTATCTTCCTTTTCGGTGATACAACACATTAGTTTTGTCGAGTTACCCGATTCCAATTACCAACCGAGGGAGTTCGATACCCGAAGTGGTTCGTATCCTTTGACCTATTTGGATTATAGCACCCCCATCTGGGAACCCATAAAGAAGCGCTACATAACCCGCCACCGGTTGGAGAAGAAGAATCCCAATGCTACCGTGAGCGAAGCGGTGAAACCTATTATTTATTATTTAGATCCCGGAACCCCGGAGCCTGTACGATCGGCCCTCATGGAAGGAGCCCAATGGTGGAACCAGGCTTTCGAGGCCATAGGGTATAAAGATGCCTTTCAGGTTAAATTGTTGCCGCCAGATGCGGATCCTATGGATGTACGGTACAATGTGATACAATGGGTGCACCGATCTACCCGTGGCTGGAGCTATGGGGGAGGTGTGACCGATCCCCGAACTGGGGAAATCATTAAAGGCCATGTGAGTTTGGGAAGTTTACGGATCCGTCAGGATTTTATGATTGCCCAAGCGCTTACAAACCAACCTTTTAAAGACAACGATGCCAACCATCTGGCCATGCTGGAAATGGCCTTGGCTCGTATCCGTCAGTTATCTGCTCATGAAGTAGGACATACCTTGGGGTTTGCCCATAACTTTGCGGCCAGTTCCAACGATCGGGCCAGTGTTATGGACTACCCACATCCCCAGTTGGAGTTTAAAGGTGGACAAATCGATTTTTCGGATGCCTACGATACGGGCATAGGGGAATGGGACAAAGTAACTGTTGCCTATAGCTATAGTGATGCTCCTAATGGGGTGGATGAAAAAGTACATCTCAATTCCATTTTGGAAGGTGCTTACGCCAAAGGACTTCGTTATATTACCGATAGCGATGCCCGTGCCCAATCGGGTGCCCATGGAACAGCACATTTGTGGGACAACGGGGAAAGCCCTTCCGAAGAGTTGGAACGCGTCCTTTCCCTTCGGAAAAAAGCCATAGCCAATTTTTCAAAAGACAACATACGAACCGGGGAACCCTACACAGTTTTGGAAGATGTATTTGTGCCTTTGTATTTCTTCCATAGATACCAAACCGAAGCTGCTGTAAAGGCCATTGGGGGTATGGAATACGATTATTTGGTAAAAGGTTACAATGGCTCCGATACGCGATACCTTTCTAAAAAAGTACAGGAGGATGCCTTGGATGCTCTTCTAAAAACCCTGGATGTGGAAACCTTGCGTATTCCTGAGGATAAATTGAAACTATTCCCTCCAAGGGCTTTTGGTTATCCTAGGGACCGTGAATCGTTTAAAAGTAAAATGGGCGTTAGCTTCGATGCCTTGGGAGCGGCTGCCACAGCTTCCAAAATGTCCCTTCAATTGTTACTGAACCCAGAGCGTGCTAACCGATTGATCCAGCAAAAAGCCATAGACAAAAACAATTTGGGATTGAAGGATGTTCAGGATGCCTTGACAACGAAGGTGTTCGGAAAGAGTAAAGGAGATGGGTATACAGCAGAAATCGATAAAACCGTGCAGTTTACCACCCTACAGTATTTAATGAATCTAGCTGCCAGCTCTAGAAGCATCCCGCAGGTAAAAGCCATTACTTTGGAAACCCTTAAACAATTAAAGAAGGATTTAAGCTACAATCCGAGTGAATATAACCGCTATTTACAATCGCAGATAGATACCTTTCTAAAGGCACCCAGCAAGTTCAAGGTGTTCTCGGTTCCGAGTATTCCGGATGGGAGTCCCATCGGGAGTTGGCAATGCCATTGGAATGGTGATGAAGCCCACGAAGCGGAAAAACATTAAATTTGTATTACATAACCTCACCCCCTATGAAATATATAATCCTTTTCCTCTGTATATTGGGGACGGCCGTTACACAGGCACAGAACGACAAGGCCTATGTGGAAGGGCTTATCCAAGAGTTTACCCAAAAACTGAACGATCGTGGTATCCATGACTATTTCATTGCCCAGCATTATTGTTCTGGGAAGATCGAGATGTTTCAAATAGATGGGAAAATGTGTGTTACCAAAGACACCTATGTAGAGACTTATGTACTTTGGAAAGAGGACGAACAATCCTTTTTGAAAAAAATAGACAATTGCGGTTTGTTTCATTCGGTAACCCTAGCCGACGATGCCCTGTACGATTACTACCTATCTAACAGGGAAGCAATAAAAACCGAAACCGTAAAGAAATATAGAAGTGAAAATTACGACGGAAAACCTGCAAGCAGCAGAAAAGTACAACCTTGTTTCCGTAGTTATGCCCTAGGGGCGAAGGGAGAAGGCGCACAGGGTACTTATAATTTGTTCGATGTAAGTAATACATCCGAAGAAGGTGCCAATACCAATTATAGTTTCAATTCCAACCTCAAAGTTGTGCAATTGAACGAATTACTTGCCGACGAAGTAAAAAAACATACATTCAAAAGATTTTAATAACATAGGTTTCCCCAAAAAAATGATCATAGACTTACGAAGCGATACCGTAACCAAACCCACCCCAGAAATGCTCGAATTCATGTCACGGGCAGAGGTGGGAGACGATGTATATAAAGAAGATCCCACTGTAAATGAACTGGAAGAACGCCTAGCCAACCTTTTTGGGATGGATCAAGGTTTGTTTTTCCCTTCGGGCAGTATGGCCAACCAAGCCGCGATAAAGCTGCATACCAATCCTGGTGAACAGCTTATTTGCGACCAATGGGCCCATGTGTTTAATTACGAAGGAGGAGGGGCCTCGTTCAATAGTGGTGTATCCTGTAAGCTTATCGAAGGGGATCGGGGTATGATCAATGCCCAACAGGTTGAAGAAGCCATAAACCCTCCCGATTTTTATCACAGCCCGTTAACCACTTTAGTGGCCGTAGAGAATACGACCAACAAAGGAGGAGGAGCCTGTTATGATTTTTCGGAATTGGAAAAGATTAAAACGGTTTGCGATATCCACGGTTTAAAGTACCATATGGATGGAGCGCGTATCATGAATGCTTTGGTAGCCAAGAACGAAGACCCTACCAATTACGGAAGGATTTTCGACAGCATATCCATTTGTTTAAGCAAGGGGCTTGGAGCCCCCTTGGGAACCGTTTTACTGGGAACCAAGGAAACCATGGACAATGCCATGCGGATTAGAAAGGTATTGGGTGGAGGAATGCGACAGGTTGGCTATGTGGCAGCAGCAGGGGTCTATGCCTTGGATCACCATATAGAACGTTTGGCCGAAGACCACCAAAGGGCTTTGGAGATCGCCTTGGTATTAAAAGGACAGGATTATGTGAGAGAAGTAGAGCCTACGGAAACCAACATCGTAATCTTTTATTTGGAAAACCATGTAAAGGAGGAAAAGTTTATGAAGGACCTAGAGAAGCAGAATATTAAAATAAGCAATATGGGGCAAGGAAAGCTCCGCATAGTAACCCATTTGGACTACACACAGCAAATGCACGAGTATTTTCTGGAAGTCCTTGGGGATTATGAAGCATAAAAAAAAGCTCCTGTGTAAGGAGCTTTTTTTTATGGTATTAGGTAATAGAAATAAAATTATACTTCTTTTACATCGGCACCTGGAGCGTTGTTTTTCACAGATTCGATACCGTTTTCCATTCCGGATTCCCCAGCGTACATTTGACTACTACCAATGATTTGTCCGTTTGTTGACTTTAAATTGAAGTGGAACTTCCCATTTTTGGCAGTTTTACGCTCCCAAAGGTCGTCATTACCACAATTTGTCTTAACGGAGTCGATTCCGTTCATAGCACCGGCTTTGGATGCATACATTTGACTGGATAAAATCACTTGGCCGTTGGCTGCCTTTAATACAAAGTGAAATTTATCACCGCTTTTCTTTAGTTCGAACATATTAATTGATTTAGTAGTTATACTTATTAATGTATCCCTAAATATCCGAAAAAAACCCTTGACTGGCAATTTTTGTTGTTTACTTTTTAAAGGCTCTTTCCTTCCTATTTAAGAACGGGGTCAAAGCTACCATTCCCTTTTTATTTTTCAATCATTAAGGTAAACAGCTGATCGAAAATTAAATGCATTTAGGCGAAAACAAATCTTAATATGTTAAAATTAAGGGGCTTACTACATAATTTTGGGTACACGATTTTAATCTAAACATCAACAACAATGAAAAAATCTATTCTATTTGTAATCGCATGTCTTGCTTTCACCTATGCAAATGCGCAAGACTTGCCAGCTAACCCAGAACCAGGAAAATGTTACGTAAGATGTACTACCCCAGATGTTTACGTAAATGAAACGGTACAGGTTATGACTAAGCCTGCCTATAAGAAGCTTAGAACAGTTCCTGCACAGTATGAGACCGTAACCGAAAGAGTATTGGTAAAAGAAGCTAGTAAGAAATTACGCATTGTTCCTGCTAAATGGGGAACTGAGGAAGTATCTTATGTAAAAAAGCAAGGAGCTTCTACTTTGAGTATTGTTCCTGCTTCTTTTAGAAACGATTCCGAAACCATCGAAATTAAACCAGCTTACGCACAATGGGAACTAGGAGCCCCCGCTCCCGATTGTGCTTCCAGTAACCCAGACGACTGTCGTTACTGGTGTTATAAGGGATACCCTGCCGAGTATACTACGGTAGCCGTACAGCGTTTGTCTAACGATGCCAGTACCAACAGAAACCCGATCCCGGAAAAAGGATCTTCTTATACCAAGCGTGTTATTGTACAACCTGCTTCTATAGTGGAAGAGGAAATCCCTGCTGAGTACGCTACCATTACCCGTACCGTAATGGTAAAAGATGCTGCGGTGGTAGAAGAAACGGTTCCTGCACAGTACAAAACCGTAAGCAAGGAAGTATTACAGAGCAAAGGAGGACTTACTACATGGAAAGAAGTAGAGTGTGCATTGGTAGAATACCAAGCACTTCCAATTAACTGGAACTTAAACAGTGCAACCCTTACTGCAGAAGCCAGACGTCTTATCGATACCCGTCTTATGCCTGTATTGGCACAAAACCCAGGGGTAAAGTTGGAAATCGCTTCGCATACCGATTCCAGGGGAACCGATGCGTCCAACCAAGACCTTTCGGAGCGTAGAGCACAAGCCGTGGTTCGTTACCTACAAACCAAAGGGATTAACAGCAGTTTATTGGTAGCCAATGGATTTGGTGAAAGACGTTTAAAAAACAGATGTTCCGACGGGGTGTCCTGTACCGAAAGAGAACATGCTGTGAACCGTAGAACCGAGTTCAGATTGATCAATAACTAAACATCAGGACATTAACCATCAACGATAAAGAATTCCCAAAATATTTGGGAATTCTTTTTTTTTAGGCATATTTGGCACAAAATATGGTAGCTTTTAATAAACCATTTTTCATGAAACGAATTTTGATAGTGCTGGTTTTTGTGGGTCTATCCACTGCTATGAACTCCCAAAACAAAACCTCCGAACTCAATTGGCTTTACAATTTGGAAGAGGCTAAGGAAGTTTCAAAAAAAGAAAAGAAACCCATCCTCATCTATTTTACGGGAAGCGATTGGTGTACGCCTTGCAAAGCGCTAAAGACCGATTTCTTCCAAACCGAAGCTTTTCATGAAAGGGCCAATAATATGGTATTGGTGATGATCGATTATCCACGCAGGCTGGATATCATTACCGAAGAACAGCGAGCTTACAACAAAAGCGTTATTGCAGACTACAATAAAGATAAGTCCTTTCCCAAACTTATCATGGTAAATAAAAAGGGGAAGGTATTAGGCGAACTGTCGGGTTATAGTTCCTTCAATACCTACAAAGACACCAGTCACCACTTCGACTTTTTGGATAAGCACCTAGTGGCTTATAATTAATTATTTAAAAAGATCCATCCCAGGGATATTGGGCATCCCTTCCTTGGCAACAGCAGCAATCTCGGTTTCGTGTACCTGTGTGGCCTTTTCTATGGCTTTGTTAAGGGT
>JANQKN010000006.1 GCA_028281065.1 Flavobacteriaceae bacterium
ATAAACCCCATCGGGAACATCTGTAAAGATCACTTTAGCCTCTTTGTTTTCTATATCTGAAGAAAGCGATTTGTACGTACTGTCCAACCACTTCCCTTCATCGTTGTACAATCCCACCTTTACGGATCCATCATTGTTTTTTAATTTAGTAATGGACACTTCTATGGTATTCTGTGCTTGCATCACCATCCCGGCAATTAATAAAGCTAAATAAGTTAGTACAGTCTGCATGAGATACTCGATTAAGGTTAATGGTTCAAAACTCTTACTAATTGCGCGCGATGAAAAAAGAATGCTACCCAATTGTAGAAAATCGGTGACGAACTGTAATCTTATAGATTATCCAACTGATTGTCGGTTCCATCTTCACTTATAGTCATGAAAAAACCAACAAAGAAGAACTGATCGGCAGCAGGCAACAACGCACGTCGGTTAAAGTTCCCGTTTACATCGGGGGCATTGGCATATTGGTATCCGTTTATGTTGTTGAAACCAAAAACGTTGTTTACCGAGAAGTACAATATCTTTTGCTGCGAAATAAGGTAGGCCCAGTTTATACTCGTACTGTTGTAATCGCGGGTTTGCTCCTGGAGGAACCCAGGAATGTTTGGATTGGTATACCTACGTCCACTTCCATACAGGTGACTAAACCCTATTTGGCTCTTCCAATCGCTTATAAACCATTTGGCCACCACCGAAAGATTGTGTGTATTAGCAAACGGCGGTTGAGCCGTTTCGGGATAATTGGCAAACCTGCGCTCGCTATCCAAATAGGAATAGCTTACCCAATAATCCACATTCTTGATGGAATTGTTATCCCGCCAGAAAACATCGATTCCCTGTGCATAACCATCGCCCCCATTACTGTAATTGCTGTCGAAAGTAGGATCTTGGGTGTCGTACATAATCAAGCTGCTGTATTCCTTTCTATAGACTTCTGCCCTAAAAATACGGTTATTGGCAGAGTACTGATAGTTAAGGATGTAATGCTGTGTTTTTTGTGCTTCCAAGTCTTGGTTAAACTTCAGGATATCATTAAAAGGTTGCTGATAAAAATCCCCGTAGGCCAAAGATACCTGGCTTCCCTTTCCTGTTTTATAAGCAATAGAAGCCCTTGGTGAAACCGTAAAATCCCCAAAAAGTTCGCTGTATTCTCCCCGTACGCCCAACTTCATGGCGAATTTTCTCGAGAAAATAATATCTGCTTCCGTAAAGGCAGCCGTAATGTTGTTATTGAAACCGTAGCTTGCTTGCGCAAAGGGGTTTTCGAAATTTTCACTGAAATCGGTTAGGAACTGCTCCGCCCCTACATTCAGTTTAAAACGGTTGCTGAAACGCTTGCGTAGCTTCAACTTAAAGTGGGCCGAATTTTCTGTGTTTTCAATATCGCTGTCTATCACCCCAATATCGTTGTTGCTGTGGGTAAAGCTCCCTCCAGCGTGTATTTTCCAATCTTCCCCCAATTCGCCGCTATAGCTGGCATTGGTGTAGAAGTTGTTGTTTTTCAGTTTAAAATTTAACCCTTCGGTTAAATTAATGTCCTCTTGGGTGAGTTCGAAATTGGTACCATCGAAGGCGGCATAGAGTT
>JANQKN010000058.1 GCA_028281065.1 Flavobacteriaceae bacterium
GTGTAAATATATCCATAGGTGGTACAAATGTTGAATACTAACCTAGATAATTTAGATGCAAACCATAAAACCTACAATCCTATGAAAACAAAAATTTTATTCATTATTAGCGCTTTGTTATTTTCCTTTGCGTCGAACGCACAATTTGAAGTTACCTACCTAGATGAGCCAGCCACTCCAAATCCCAGCGAACAAAATGACTGCCCAACAGTTATTACCCATAACACAGAGCAGTTCATTTTTGCAGCTATAAATTGCCCTGAAAATGATGCGACAGGGCATTCCAGCTTTTACCGAGATTACGATTTAAGTGGATTTTTTGGTGTTGAAAATGATTTTCAGGTTATGCAGGTAGAATTCGGGGTTGGCATCCTGGATTTAGTCGAGGATACCTTCCCTGTAAAAGTGCATATATACTCCACTACCAAAAATTTTCCTCCCGAAACACAGGATGATATAGACGCATTTACATTACTTGCTTCTGAAACTGTTGAGGTTACATCAGAAGATGAAGGAATGGTTGTCTCTGTTCCCATTTCTGCCTTAATTCCAAGTGGGCATTTAATGGTATTTCGAGTTGAAGTACTTCCAGATGACACATCCATGTTCAATATAGGTGGAAACCTAGATGCCGAAACCGGGATCTCTTGGGGACAGGGTCACCCACCCTTCTGCGGAGATGATTCTATTATTCCCGTCTCTAATCATCTCCACTTGGTTATGAATGTATGTGGAGAAGAAATAGTATTGGGAGTTGATGACAATTCCTTAAGTAATGTTAATATATTTCCGAATCCTACTAAAGATAAGGTGTCCATTACTGGAATAGACATTTCCGAAATAAAGAAACTTGTAGTGTATGATATTTTGGGGAAAGAGGTAATTGATGGCATGCATACTTTGTCAAGTAGTAATGACATCAATGTGTCCAGCCTAGATAACGGTATTTATTTACTCGTTATAGAAAATTTAGCGGGAGATACCGTTACCAGAAAAATAATCAAGGAATAAATAATTAAACCGTACAAACAAAAAAAGAGAGGCAAATGCCTCTCTTTTTCAATTCTATTTTTCTTTTTCAGTTGGTATTACTGTTTTACTTCTTCCATATCGACCACTTCCCCTTCTTTGTCTACCAATAGTACTTCGTCGAAGCCCATATCCTTAAACTGAGGGAACTGGGTCGTGGCATCACCCACAACCAAGTAAGCCATCTTGGATTCGTCCAAATATTTATTGGCCAGTTCTTTGTGCTGATCTAAAGTCATATTTCGGATCACAGCCTCTTCGTCCTCAATGTAATTGGGACTCAATCCGTAGCTGCTCATTTCCTGAAGCATCCCCAATAAAGAGAACTGCGTCTCGAAACGTCTTGCATTGGATTTTATAAGGGCGTTTTTGGTGAAATCCAGATCTTCCTCGCTAATACCATCCTTGTATTTCTGGATCTCATCCTTAAAGATGGAAACAGACTCTCCTGTAGTATTGGTACGAACACTGGAAGAGGCCACAAAGGTTCCAGGTATTTTACTACCATTAAAACGGGTTCTAGCTCCATAGGTATACCCTTTCTCTTCTCGTAGAATAAGGTTTACGTTTCCGCTAAAGGATCCTCCCAATTTGTAATTCATTACCTCCGCAGGATAAAAATCGTCGTCGGTTCTTGGAAGGGCAATGTATCCAATATTAATTACAGACTGCTTGGCATTAGGAATATCCACAAAGTACAAAGAAGACTTGTCGCGGTTGTTGGACGCTGGATAATTCGGGATGGTTACATCTTTAGCTGCCCAGCTGGACTCCAAACTCTTAAGGCTTTCCAATGCTTTTGCTTCATCGATTTTCCCAACAATATGGAAACGGGTTATAGATGGAGAGAAATTGTTCTCATAGAACGCCTTAAGGTCATCTATGGTAATGGAAGCCACTGATTCTTCAGTTCCTATGGTTGGGTAACTGAATATATGGTCCTCACCATACAACAACTTATTGAACACCCTGTTTGCCACGGTATTGGGATCGGCATCGGAACGCTTTATCTGATTGATGGTGGCCGTCTTGATCAATTCGAACTCTTCTTCATCCCATCTAGGCTCCAAAAGAATCTCTTCAACCAATTTTAGGGTTTTGTCAAAATTACGTACCAACGTGTTCCCTTGTACCACGATAGACTCTCGGGTCGTATACATATTGATGTTGGCACCCAACATTTCGATTTCCTCTTCCAATTCCTGAGGGGTTTTGGTGGCAGTTCCTTCCATCATGATATCGGTCATAAGGTTGGCTACTCCGTTTTTGTTCATGTCATCCAACAAATGCCCTCCTTCTATGATAAGGCTAAAATTAACAGTTGGGATTTCCCCTTGCTCGATTCCATACACTTTCATCCCATTGGTTAATTCGGCATTCCAACTGGAAGGGATATTAAGTGCAGGTGCAGGCCCTTGGGCAGGCTCTACAGAACGATCGAAATTAGAAGGGGTCTTAGCGATTTCCTCATCAGAATCCTCTACAACTTTTTCAACATTTTCCTTGATCTCTTCTTCTACCACAGGTGCCTTTACCGAATTATCGGCAATAAGCTCCATTTGTCCCTTAGGCACAAAACTGGTCATTACAAAAGGCTTGTCCTTAATGTACTTTTCGTACACGCGCATTACGTCTTCCTTGGTTACCTTCTTAATATTGGCGATATCTTGCTCAATAAAACCTGGATCTCCTGCAAAGACATTGTATTGGCACAATTGAAAAGACTTTCCTAGCACACTGCTAATCCCGTTGTAAAACTGGGTTTCCAATCCTGCCTTGATTCGTTCTATGTCACGATCGGTCACACCTTCTTGTTCAAAAAGTTGAAAGGCTTCAAAAATTCCCTGCTCTACATCGTTAAGGTTTACCCCATTGTTACCGGTTACCTGTATGTGGAACTCCCCAGCTATTTCCTGAGAACTGTTGTAGGCAAAGAAACGGGAGGTCAATTGCTTTTCTTTTTCCAATACCTTGTACATGGGTGCTTTTTTACCACTGGAAATGATTTCCGCCAAGAAATCCAAGGCATAAGCATCGTCGGTATACTGCTGAAGTGTCGGCCAAACCATGTTTAACTGAGGTGCTGTAGCGAAATTATCCTCATGGTATAGGCGCTTGGTTTCGGAAATGGTCACTGGCATAGGTTCCAGTTTAGGCACTTCCTGTCTTCTTTTTATTTCACCGAAGTACTTTTCTATCAAGGTTTTTGCCTCTTCGGTTTCGAAATCCCCAGCCAACACCAAGGTTGCATTGTTGGGGCCGTAGTATTTATCGTAAAATTCACGTACATCATCTACCGTTGCATTTTGTAGGTCTACCAACTCCCCTATTACTTGCCAGTTGTAGGGGTGTCCTTCGGGGTATATGTTTTTGTCCAGTACCCAATTGGTGTGTCCATAGGGGTTGTTGTCCACACGTTGGCGCTTTTCGTTCTGAACTACTTCCTGTTGGTTATAGAAAGCCGATTCGGTTACAGTATTGATTAAATATCCCATACGGTCACTTTCCAGCCACATGATCATTTCTAGTGCATTCTTGGGAACTACTTCGTAATAGATGGTTCCATCTTTCCAGGTTCCCCCATTAAGGGTTCCCCCTGCATCTTGAATCTTTTTGAAAAATTGATCCTGACCTACATTTTCGGACTCCTGGAACAACATGTGCTCGAACAAGTGTGCAAACCCGGTCCGCCCTGTTTTTTCACGGTTGGATCCTACACCATACTGGATGGCCAATGAAACAATGGGATCACTCTTGTCTTGGTGCAAAACGATATCCAATCCATTTTCGAGTTCGTATTTTTCGAATTCAATGGATAGGTTGGACGATTCTTCGGTAGAATCCTCCTTTGTACCGCAAGAAATTAAAGTCATGGAAATGGCTAAAAACAAAGCCATTACAGCATTAAAACGGTTTTTGAAATACATGGTTTAAGATTGTTTTTATGAATTTTTTAAATATACAATCCGTATGTCTTTCAAATACTTAAAAAGGTGTTAATTTAAACGACCTAAAACCAAGAAAGCCTATCGATTAAATGTGATAGGCTTTCTCATTTATATAGATCAGGTTAGTTATCTGGGTACATCTTCGCCATCGCCCACCAGTCTTCCCAATTCTTCGAAGACTTCGGCAGCGGGACGCGGCTCGTTACTCTTTATGATTTCCTCCCCTACTTGTAGTTGGATTAAATGCAATACATCTTTTTCTTCTCCTTCTTCCCCCTCTTCTTCATCTACTACTTTTATCATTACTCCTGCATAGGCAAGGTTAAACCCAGGAACACGCACTAAAGTAGCTTCCCTTCCGTAATCGGAATTCTGTTGAAAATTGAGAAAGGCTTGCGAATAGTATTCCTGCCCCAATCCAGTAGACTGCCATTTACCATCCCGTTCGTTAAACATGACATAAACATTGTCCAGTCCTTCCCCCAATATATCTACAGCAGCAAATCCCATACGGAGTATAATTTCGTTTGGATCCTGATCGGCGGTATACTGACGTAGGCTGTTCAAACCAACGGCATAGTGTTCTACAGCCTGTCCTATTTCTACATTTTCCAATTTGCTGTATTTACTCAACCCGTAATATTGATAATTGAGCTCGGTAATGGAACAGCGGAAATACGCCAGGGTTTCTTCAACGATCTGCATGAAGGATCCTCCTCCACTTTGTGCATTCATCTCGCTTCCTGTAAAAGTGAGGAAACAAATTACGATTATAATTACTTTTTTCATGACGTTGGTTTTAAGGCGTTTTTTTAATTTCATAATAATCGTTCCAATGCGAAGATCCAGGACTCCCAGCCACATAGGCTTCGTAGGTAATGGTATAGCTGCTTCCTACATTTACAGGCAAAGGGTTGTTTACATGAAGGAAACGTTCTCCATTGCATACGCCCGTGGAGTACCCTACAATCGCTACCATATGTCCACCTCCATTACTCCAGTGCCATGTATAGGTGAAGGGTCTATTGCCACAGTCGATCTCTTCTTTTATCTTTTCCCAAGAAAGCGCAGCATTCACGGTATTTAAAGAAGAAAAGCCGTACTTGTTAAACTCGGGCCATCCCCCTACTACACAATCCCCGGGTGTGGGATTGTTACAACAGGTGGTCTTTCCAAAACGGTTATTGGCCTGTGTACATTGTTCTACAAAAGTTCCTAAGTACTCCATACACATCTGTCCACTGGCAGCCCAGCACCACATACTGGTTTCCTGTGCCCTAAGGGTTACAGGTAGTACTTTGGAATCATCTGTTGGGGGGCAACAGCTTATCGCCACTGCCAATAGAAACCCCAATAGGAAAATTCTTTTAAAAATGGGTGTTGTTTTCATATAAACGTTGTTTTTAATTACAGATTTGGTTAGCGGTTTAGAGTCTGCGCTTTTAAAACACCATCAAATCTATTTAATTCAAAAACAGTGTGTTACAATTAAAACATCCATTTTATAGGGGGATTTTTCCTGTTTTTCTTTACGAAATAACCTATTGAAGAATTACGAAAAGTCGATAAACCTACTGGAAACCCATTGTTCGTCCAAACTAATCTTGGACCAGTTCCCCTTTTGTTTGTAGACAAAGACCTCTTGGTCTTTAACCACCGATCCCACCCGATTGAAGGAAACGGAAGGCCCACTCCTAACATTAAGGACATCGGCATTTACAACGGCCCGTTGTACATCCTTCACAAAATTGCCAAATACCCACTCTTCTTTGGATTTGGATATTTTATACCAACGGTTTTCCTCCTTATAAACCCGTAACACCGAGCCCAATGTGGCCTGTCCTACCTTACCAAAGGTTACCCGCGGCCCTTTACGGATGTTAAGGATATTGGCCGTGACATAGCCATATTTTATAGGTGGTGAGCCCATAACCCCGGTAATGGGTTCTCCAAGGGCACCGCTAAGCAAGGGTAAGAAATTCGCCTCACAGTCGGGTACTTTATTCCCACCAAAGAAATTAGTTCCGGGACAGGATTTGGTGGTTCCACTTCCGTTGGTACGGCTACCCGTATCGAGGTCGAACCAATGATGATATACGATCCTACTACTGGAAATAGGGATGTTGAAACGCTTACATATAGCAGCTGAAATACGAACAATGGAATCCTGCTGTTCTGGGGTCATATCATCTTCTCCTGTATCGAAAAAGCCCACGTTCTCTATACAGATTGCGTGGTTGTTATTACCCCGTATACAAGCCGGGGATCGTTCCAAGCTTCGTCCCGTAGCTACCTTACCATCAGGAAAGATGGTAAAATGCTGCCCTATATCGCTCCAACCATTGTTATGCACGTGGTGGTTTTTCATACCCCTTTGTAGCTTAAAGTGATTGCTGCCATTAAAATGCTGGTAGCTGGGCGAAAAGGTATGGTGTTCCTGCAAGAAAAGGACGGTCCTTGCCACGTCCTGTTGATTGATCCAAGTTTCGAACTCGGAAGCTGTCATTAATGTGAAGCCGAATTTTGTTTCCATGATTGTTAGCTTTTACTATGCGGAATGCCTTAACGGTTCGAGGGAATTGGGTAGAAGTTCCGCAATATATTTCATTAAAAGTAGGGGAAATGCAATTGCGGCACAAGAGGAAAACCCCTTGTTGTTGATAAGGGAAAACACTCAAATATACATTGACCAGCTTCTTGTCACTTGATTGAGTTGAGTACTTACTAAAGCATTAAATCTATTTTGCCGTGGTATTGTTTAAAAATTTGCCTACCACTACAGCGGTAACGATAACCGTATAAAACTGTCCCATAAGCCCGATAAGGATTGCAGCTTTCTGTCCTATTTGGTTTACAGGGTGTATTTCTCCATAACCAATGGTCATAAGGGTTATATAACTATAGTAAAGGATACTGTCTGATTTTTCCTTAATGGTATACCCTTCCACGTCCAGCCCCTGAAAGGATCCAGGACTAACGAGTTCTATGGTCATAAATACAAAGAAACCCACCAGCCCAAGGCATATATAGCCACACATGAGCCCCATGATTACGTTTTTGTTTACTCGGCCAGAACCCCAGATCTGTTTAATAATCCCGACAGTAATCACTGTGTAGAACAAAAAATGGAGTGCAAAGCGAATATAATCCATTGAGGCTTGCACCATGATCATCGAAAACCCAAAGAACACTATGGAGAGAACCAATAAACCCATAAAAAAAGTTTTTATCCTTTTTGAAGGAACAATATTGATCCCTGCCAAGTGATTCATAAAAATGAAGAAAGGAGATAGGTATTCATTAAATAGCCTGTCTTTAAACAACAGTACCCCAAAAAGACTCAAACAGAGCGTTACAAAGAAGATTTCGAACTTCTTCCTGTTTAAAATGGTTTTAACCGATTGCATTTTTAGGCTATTCGATACCGTCATTGAAAGCATACCCCCTATAATCGACCCTATAAAGTAGACTATAGAAGGAAGGAATAAAAAACAACGTTATAATGGTCCCAAATAACAGTCCTACCATAATGGTAACGGCCATACCTTCCCACATTTCCCCTCCACTTACATATAGTGGGATAAGCCCCAAAACAGTAGTAAAGGTTGCTAATAAAATAGGCCTGAATCTTTGTAAACAGGCTGTGATAATGGCATCTTTCTCTGTACGCTTTAGTTCGTTTTGCTCTATTTCTATCCTGTCTATTAGAACTATGGCATTGTTTATAATAATTCCAGCAAGGGCAATAATTCCTAAAAAAGGCATAAACCCAAAGGGTTCCTGAAAAACCAATAATCCTATAACAACCCCAATCACCGCTAAGGGGATTGTACAGTACACCATGATCATTTTCCTAAAAGAATTAAACTGAATGATAAGAAGCAAGAGGATTATAAATGCACATAAGGGCAAATATTTAATAACAGCCCCCATGTTTTCTGAGGTATTCTCGTCATCCCCACCAAATTTATAGGAATAGTCTTCCCCCCAGGTAAGTGCCTGTTCGTTTAACCAAGGTATAATATCCTGGGTAATCTGGGAAGCATTACCGTTCTCCCTCAGTTCACTGGAAATGGTAATGGTTCTATAGATATCCAACCGTTTAATTTTGGCATACTGCCATACAGGGAGGATGGATGCTACTTGTAAAAGCGGTACATTTTTCCCCGAAGACTGCGAGAATATATTTAGGGTTTCTATAGACTCCATGGTAAGCTCTTGATGGTTGTCCCCACGCATTACAATGGGTATGGATTTATGATCCTCTCTATAGGAACCTGCCTGTATTCCATCCAATACAGTTTGGAGCGAAGTAGCAATATCTTGGTTGGTAATTCCAGCTTCCTGCGCCCTAGCTTGATCTATGCTTACAACAAACTTTTTGCTCTTGGGTCCCCAGTCATCTTTTACATTTTTTGTTCCCGAAGTACTATTTAGTTTTTGTTTTATTTGTTTTGAAATAGACAGGAGCTTGTCCGGATCATCTCCAGAAACCTTTATTTCTATGGGTACACCCCCGCCACCTGCTTCGAGGGAAGCTACTTTAACATCGGCATCGGGAAAAGTATTAAAGCAAAACTCATCCAACTTATTGATCATTTCCTGGTTCACCTCAAAACTCGAAGTATTCACCAAAATGTGAGCATAACTTGAGTTGGCTTCGTCGGTCGTATAGCCTTGATCATATGATTCGGGGCCTTCGCCAATATAAGATGACCAATCGACAATACCTTCCTTTCTGGATTCGGTAACCTTTAGATTTGTAGTTATAAAAGTTCCTATTTCTTTAACCAATTCGGTGGTCCGTTCAATTTTGGTACCTTGGGTTAGATTAATATCCACTGTGATCATATTCCTATCACTGTCCGGAAAAAACAAGAAGGCTATTTTTGTAAAACCAAAAACAGAGCTAATAAATAGGGTGAGTATCAATAAAAGTGTAACCCTTTTAAAGCGTAATGCCAGTAATATTAAATTTTTGTAATAACGCTTTAACCAATTGATGGTTTTATCCACAAGGCTGGGTTTTGCATTTTTGTCTTTTACTTTCATAAAAAGATAGGAGAACAGTGTAATAATCGTTAACGAAATGAGCCAAGAAGACAAAAGCGCTATGGTAATCACCTGAAAAATAGGCCCGACTACATCGCCCATTGTGGATTCGGCCAAATAGAAAGACAGAAATGCCGCAGAGGTGGTAAGTGTAGAAATTAAAAGTGGCATAAACAATTCTGAATAGGCCTGTATCGCGGCGTCTTTCCGTGAAATGCCCTGTTCTAGCTTCACTACAATGGTTTCTGCTACAACGATACCATTATCTACCATCATTCCCAAAGCCATAATCAAAGCTGCCAATGAAACCTGATTAATACCAATATTGAAAATCCCCATGACCATAAATGTGGATAGGATAACAATAGGGATCAAACTGGTTATAATAAGTCCTGTCCTTATTCCCAAAAAAACCAACATGACCAGTAATACAATGGTAATGGACTGTACCAAATTAACCATAAAGTCCTTGATCTTTGTATCGATAAATTTATCCATGGAAGAAAGCATGAGCAATTCCAATCCCACAGGCAGCTTTTTCTCCCATTTTTCCTTTATCCTATGTACCTCCTCGCCCAATTCGATAATATTGGCATTGTCCTTTAGGGAAACATGAAGGCTAATGGCATCTTTTCCGTTTACCCTCACTCTTTGAGTTGATGGGGTTATATATCCCTTGCTTATGGTTGTGATATCCTCCAAGCTAACCAATTGATTGCTGTTCCCAACAGGGATGAGCATTTTTCGGATATGCTCTACAGAATCGAAGTTTCCTGTTGGCTCCAATATAATGCGTTCATTTTCAACATTGATCTGTCCCGCTGAACTCAAAATATTTTGCGATGAAATAAGGTTGCTAAGGATGCCTACAGATAAACCATATTCTTTGAGTTTTGAATTATCGAACGCTATAAAAACGCGTTCTTCCTGTTCCCCTCCCAACTCTACTTTGGCAGCATTGTCGAGTTTAATGAGGTCGTCCTTTATATCGTCTACATAGTCTTTCATTTCGGCATAGGAGAAACCATCGGAAGTAATTCCCAAAACCATCCCAAACACTTCCCCTATACCATCATCATTAAGAATGGGTTTTACATTTTCGGGCAGGGTAGTGATGGCATTGAGTTTACGTCTTAATTCATCCCAAACCTCCTGTAAGTCTTCTGCTTTAACTTGATCTACAATCTCAACGGTAACTACGGACAACCCATTTCGGGAGGTACTGCTTACCTTTTTCAACTCAGGGAGTTCCTGGGCTACTTTTTCAATTTTATCTGTAATCAGTTTTTCAATCCTTTCAGGACCTGCTCCCGGAAAAGACGAAACAATGGTCGCGCTTCGTATGGTCATGGGTGGCATACTATCCCTGGGTAGAGATTGGTATAGTGAAATTCCCATGACCACAACCATGGCAAGTAATGTATAAGTAATCCTATTTTTTTCTATGGAGAATTTGGTAAGGTTCATTGGAGTTGTTTTTAAAAAGGTTAGTTATTATTTAAGTTTTACCTCTTGACCATCTAAAAGGGTCTGTAGGCCCGCTATGGCAATATGGTCGCCATGGGAGAGTCCATGCTTAATTTCAAAGCCCCGCGCAGTGAGTTCCCCAAAGGAAATTGCTCTCCGGCTCACAACACCAGTAGTTTCGCTTTTTGTTTCTACCACAAACACGAAATGACCATTTTCATCTTCACCAACAGCACTAGCTGGAATGATTATAGGAGAGTTTTCGGATTGTTCTGAAAGAAAATCGAAACTTACGTTGGCTGCCATACCTGATTTTATTTCCTCAGAAGGGTTTACCATACGAACACTTACTGGGTATGTAGCTTCTTCCCTATTAATGGAAGGAGAAACCTCGTATACGATCCCTTTATATATCTTATTGGGCAAGGAAGGAAAGCTTATATTCACTTCCATGTTCTTTTTAACCCGATTGATAATGCTTTCCGGTAACCCCAATAAGATCTCCATGTCTTCCCCAGCATTAAGAACAGCGATCGGCTGGCCTGCTGATATGTTTTCATCAATCTCTACCTCCACCTGGGAAATAGTACCGCCCTCTGGGGCATAAAGATATCCGTAGCGAATTTGTTCCTCTTGGATTTCAACACTTCGTATAGATGATTCATAGGCAGCTACAGCTGTTTTATATGTGTTTTTAGCAGATTCATAATCACTTAGCGAAGACCCTCCTTTTTCATATAGTGCACGTACCCTATCGAGATTGGACTTAGCAGTATTCATCTGAGATTCATCACTATTAAGGGCAGAAATTGCCCGTTCGTGGTTCAGTCGGGATTCGACATTGTCCAAGGTACCCAATAATTGTCCCTTTTCGACACTTTGCCCTAATTGAATATTGAATTGTGTAAGTATCCCGGAGGCCCTAAAACTAAGGGTAATTACTTTTCCCGTCTGCGCAGTACCACTGAAGGTGCGGGTGAGCTTATTGTTTGTAATTTCCACTTTTTGATAGGCTACGGGTCTTAAATACACTTTCTCTTGCTTTTTTTCCTCTTTGCAGGAAGTAAGAAGCATCACAGTAAGTAAAAACATTATCATTAGGTAGCCGGATTTTTTGAATTTGGATATCATTGGTTTTTATTTTGAATGAATGAGTAAAAGCCTTGGATAAATTCATTGTTTTCCTGAGCAGTGTGCAATAGAAAATAGTAGCTTATATACCGCTCCATTTGTAATGTGCTCAGTAGAAAATTGTAAATCGCATTGGCCTTGGATTGTTGGGTCTGTAAATAATTGTTTTGAGAATCGAGAAGTTGGATTATTGTCACTGCTCCGTTGTTGTATGAAGCTTGAGTAATCTCCAGGTTCTCCTTTGCTGTTTTTTCGGATACTTTGGATATCTCTATATTGGCAATATCATTGATGAGTTGAAGTACGATAGAATTTATATTCGATTCTATATTTAGCTCCAAGTTTTCCTTGTTAATACTTAGCTGATCCTTTTGTATTACAGCAATTTGCCTATTTATGTTCTTCTGGTTTTGCTGAAATATGGGGAGGGAAAGGTTGAGTCCTACAGAATAGTTACTATTGATTATGGGTTCTGGGGTGCTCCCAATCCCCCACTGATTAAAATCCCTATTGTATTGGCCTTCTAAGGCCAAAGTTGGAACAAACCGGCCACTTCCATTTAGTCTAATGGATCGCTTTACAGCCTTAAGATTGTGGTCCAATGATTTTAGCTCCGGTGCATTTCCCTTGGCTTTATGGATAAGATATTCCACAAACTGCTTTCTTAAATATGGAGTATCTAGCAAATCCCTTAGTTCTTGATAATTATAATTTTCGAAGACCCCCTCGCCTAGATCAGCATCATCAACATCGATTTCAAAATCTATTGGATTATTAAGCAATTGGTTTAGAACAAAATAACTTTGCTTTAAAGAATTGATAGCCTCTACTACCGATTGCGTGTTTTGTGCCAGCTCACTCCTAAACCGCAACAGGTCGGTTTTCCCAGATTGCCCTGCTTCAAAATTCAATCTAGAAATTTCCAGGTTTTTTTTGGTGAGTTCAAGGTTCTGGTTCTGGATTTGTAGATTGGCTTTCAGTATCAATGCATTGAAATAAGCATTGCATACATCAAAAACAACATCCAATTCCTGGCTATTGTAATCTTCCCGCTCAGAATTTAAAAGACTTTTTTGTATACCTATGTTTGCAGTTGCATCCTCAGAGTAAATGACCTGGGTAGCGGTAATATTTCCCGAAGTAGAATATTCTGGATTCTGCCCATTGGATATTTCAGCTAAATCTGGGTCTATATATACTCCCGAGGCAGTGGCGGTGATATCCGGAAAATAATTGCTGATAGCAGTTTTGTAATCCTGTTCTGCCAACGCAACATCTTTTTTACTCGAATTGAGTGAAAGGTTTTGGGTAATTGCCAACTGCATAACCTCGGTTAGGTTGTATCGCTTTTTGGCCAAGGGATTTGTTAATTCACCTACAAAATGAGTGGAATGAATCTGGCTGTATTTAAAGGGCAAGCCTACAAGCTCTGATGTGTTATAATTTACGGTTAGATCGTTTTCAAAAACAATGTAAGTGGGTAAGTGTGACAACTCCTGTCCATTTATATGCGATTCTACATTTAAGGCAATCCGCCTAAAAAACCGATCCAAATTGCTGATGGATCTATTGGTGGCCATAAACCCTAAAGCCACATGATTTGGGCCTGTGGTTGTAAATGAAGGGATCCCATCCTTAATCAAGAGTTCGGCAATGGTCTTTATATCCGAATCCTTAAGGGAAAACCCTTCGGCCAGATAAAAAGATTCTATATCAGGGCCGATCTGGGCAATGAGATTGGCCCCATCCGTGTATGGAATAAGCGAATAGGAAATACCCAACTCTTCCGCTATGGTATCGAAAACCTTTTCATAGGGAAGCTCTTTTAAAAGAGCCTCATCTATGGCAATACTTACCTGGGAAAAACCTGAAAGCTCCCTGAACTTTTCAAGATCTGCCTTGAAGGATTGCGAATCTATTAAATAGTTAAAATTGGGGATTCCAGAACTAGAAGTTTTAGTATCTCCCAGTAAGCCAAAATCCCGGTTTATAGCCCCAAAAAGGATGGTGGGTACTTTATGGTTTTTTTGGTTGGTTATGATCTTGCTGTTCAATGGGCCAAATGCCAAGATGATATCCGTCCCGTTGTTAAGCAAGCTGTTGTAATTGGCCGCGGCTTTCTCAGGATTTCTTCTACTTACCAGGGTTTTGTCTTCTGGAAAGACAATAAGGGCATCCTCTCCAACAACAGATTTAATTTCTGTCTTGAGCTTATCCAATAAGCTTTCGGTAGCAGGGTTTTCGTCATCTAAAAGGATCCCTATTTCATAGCTATCCTGAGCAAAAAGCAGTGCTGTACTGCATATAATAAAGAAAAAAGTAACGGTAATTTTCATAGTCGTACAATTGAATAACCGTACGAAATTATGGATGTAATCGGCTGCTTTTTTTTAAATGGAGTTCTGATTTATAAAAGCGAACAACTAATCAAGGATTTTGTTCTTATACTGTAGGGGTGAGAGTCCATTAAATTTCTTGAATGAATTGTAAAAAGCAGACTTCGAAACAAAACCAGACTCTGTCCCAATGGCTTCTATCGTATATTTTGAAAATTGGTCACTTACCAGCATTTTCTTTGCATGTTCTATCCTGTAAGAGTTTACAAAATCGAAAAACGATTGGTTTGCGATATCGTTTATGGCTTGTGACAGATACGTGGTATTCGTGTTCAACGCTTCAGAAAGTTTCCTAATGGTGATTTTGGAATTGAGGTACGCATCTTCTTTGTCTATATAATCGGTAAGCTCATCGAATATTTGCTTTTTTTTGCTTTCAGGCAATGAAGAGGAAGACTTTCTCTTTTCCTTCAGCTCCACAGGAGCCATTAGGGCAATACCGCGGTAGATTTCCGGACGTATAATGATAATAATGACGACCAAAAGCAACATAGTATTGAATATTACAAAAAGAATGTCTACGTCCTTTTTATTGTTCGCCAATGTTTGGGTAATACTAACAAATGGAGCAGCAACTATAATGGCTATGAGGCCATAAAACCAATTCAGGATATTCCTGTTCGAATAAGAATACTCCTCTTTTGCCTGCTTGTGGTATTTGTTTATGTCTTTTCCAATAAGGAAGCTGTAAAAAGCCAAAAGAATCACGAGCTGTACTAAAAACTGAGCTGGATACCACTCAAGTGCCACATGCCTTTGGTCGATGTATTGTCTTTTCTCTTCATAGGAAAGGGACGTCACATTGGTCATCCAAAGGAAAAACTGTATCGCAAATGGCACTAAGTGAAATAGATACCTTTTTGAAAGCAAATAACTGTTCGATAAATAAGCTTTAGTATAAAGGTATAGTATGAAAGGGATAATCGTTCCTATGACCATGCTAAACGACACCAACACTGGGAGGTTTTCCAATATAAAAAAAGTTTCGTCCAAGGCATCCAGCATCAACCCAAAACCAATACAAAAGAGCAATAGTGCCAAGATCCTATTGGCCTTTATGTTGTTTTTTTTTATAAAAAAAAGAATGGTGGAAAAAAGGATTAATTGTGTTGAACTGTATATTAGAATATAGGTATACCAAGATGTGTTCATGTCCATTGCTTTAGCTGCAATCATTTGATTTTCAGTGAGTTAAAAACTATCCTGCTGAAAACCCAATATTTTTCTTTAGAATACTTTACAAGGCAATGTATGTATAGACCGGGCAAAAAAAAAGGCTACTATAGGGTATTTTATTAATCAATATTTTTTAAAAACAATGCAGTATTAATGCCCGACTAAATTGTAAACCAGCCTATATTATGCTATGGCAGTTACATACCCATAAAGTCCAGGAGTAGGACATTTTACCGTTTATCAAAACAATAATTTCATTTTTTTTAAAGAGAGCAAACACAAATTACATTCATGAAAATTGAATTTGGGCTAATTAAATCTATATGCTTAGTACTTGTGGTTTTTGTATGGAGTAGCAGCATATATTCCCAAAACTCTAAAATCGACAGCTTAAAACAGTTGCTTCAAAATAACATTCGGGTAGATTCCAAAAAGGTTGATTTGCTAAATGAGTTGTCATTTTCATTTCGAAGAAGTAATCCAGACAGCTTATTAAAGTATGCCAAAGAAGCCAAAAACTTATCCCTAAAATTAGATTACAATTCGGGGCAAGGAAGAAGCTTATTCTTACAGGGGATCCATGCTTTCGATAAGCATGAACTTGACAATGCTCTAGAGTATTTTGAAAAATCGGTTTCGGTTTATTCTTCTTTACATGATTATGATGGATTAGCCGATTGTTATTTCTATCTAGCAAAGGTGTCTTATCTACAAGAGGAAACCCTTGGAACTTTAGAGTATTGTAAAAAAATATTGGATGTTATAGAAAGTATTGAAAGTTGTTTTATGAAGGCTTATTTCCTGAATTTTGTGGCTGACATGTACAATTTCCATCATCATTACCAAAGGGCAATAGAAATATTGCAATATTCAATTAAAGTAAGCATAACAAATGAACAGGATTTTACCTTGGGGCGAGCTTATATGATATTGGGAATAAGCTATTATAGACTGAAAAATTTTCCCGAAGCACTCGTTTATTTTAACAAAGCCTTAGACTTATATGATACATTGGAGGATTCAAGAGACGAAACTGTCAGTCAAGACAAAGCTGTTATATTAAAGTATGTGGGGCATATATATATTGCGCAAGGGAGATATGATGACGCACATATTCATTTAAATCTTGCACTTCAAATTTTCAAGAAGTATAACAACTACCGAAACATAGCTACCTGTATAGCAAATACCGCTGTTATTTGTAAAAATGAGGGGCAATATAACGGTGCCATAGCACTTTTTGAAGAAGCCATTGTCCAATACAAAAAACACAATATGAAAACAAATATGTTTTCAAGTCTTATCAGTTTAGGGGATATTTATTTTCTGAGGGGAGAATACCAACAATCCCAACAAACTTTTAAAGATGCTATAGCATTGCATAAAGAAATTAAAAGATCCAGTGCTTATCCATATCTAGGGCTTTCCAGGATCGATTACGCAAAGGATAATTATAAAGAAGCTCTTAAAAAAGCATTGATAAGCCTCGACATCATAGAAAAAAACCAAGAAATAGAACACAAAGAGGAGATTTATGAACAACTTGGCTTTACATATGCAAAGCTGGGAATGTATGAAGAAGCTTATAAAAATAAGCTTCGTTATATTGCTTTAAAAGACAGTATAGACAATAAAGAAATTACACGACGAATCGCTGAGCTCGAAGCGGAATACAAATACAAAGACAAAATAAAATCTGCAGAAGTGCGCGAAAAAGACCTTAACCAAAAGGTATTAGAGAGTGACCGTAGACTTATAAAAACCCAAAACCAGAAGCTCCTTGCTATTATAGGTGTCCTATTGCTTGCTGTAATAACACTGGTGATTTTATTTGTATCCAGGGTTAGAATAGTAAAGTCCGAGAGTAAAAACATACTCGCCGAGCAAAAACTATTACGCTCACAAATGACACCCCACTTTGCTTTCAATGCCTTAGCCAACTTGCAAGGGATCATTTTAAACAAGGAATACCCGAAATCCTTGGAATACCTATCCCATTTTTCAAGACTGTTACGTCTTACATTGGAAAACTCCAGAAATCAAATGGTTTTATTAAAAGATGAGTTGTTGGCTGTAGAAAGTTATATGGAAATCCAAAACCTAACAACATGTACACCTTATGTTTTTGAAGTGATATTATGCAAAAGCGTGGATCCATCTACCTTATGGATCCCTCCTATGCTTATCCAACCTTTCGTAGAAAACGCAGTAGAACATGCCTTCATGGAGGACAACCATGATAAACACATAACGATTACGCTTTCATTCGTTGAGGACAAGCAATTAAAGTGCTGTATACGGGATAATGGTATTGGGTTGAATTCCCTACACAAAAATGACACTTCATCCAAAAAACCACTTGCTACCCAAATTACCACGGAAAGATTGAACATATTATCCAAAATTCTAAAGACCAAATCCAATATTAGCACTGTAGACCAAACCAAACACAACAAAAAAGGGACTCTGGTCACTTTACTACTACCCTATAAACTTGCCCTTAATGATTTCCACTTTAATTGTAGAAGATAAATATTACACCCGAAAGGGATTAATTTCCCTTATAGAGAGCCTCGGTAAGGATCTTAAGATCGTTGATGAATGCCAAACCATCAAAACTGCAGTACAAAGCATGCGGCAATATAAACCCGGGTTAGTTTTCTTGGATATCGATTTACCCGATGGCGATGCCTTCGATTTTTTGAAGCACACCTATGATTTCAATTTCGATGTTATTTTTATCACGGCTCACAGTCAATTTGCCCTTCCAGCTTTGAAGAAAGGTGCCATAGATTATTTATTGAAACCTGTTGATAGTAAAGAACTCAACGAAGCTATTGATAAAGTATTCCTTAAAAGGAAAGCATCGCTTCCCAAAACAGTTATGCATACTAGAAATAGGGAAGAACAGGAAAAGAGCAAGCTCATCCTTCGGTTTTCTACTTGCTATCAGGTTATACAGCAACGGGATCTCATGTTTTGCCGGTCGGAAAATGGGTATACCACCTTTTTTCTAAATTGTGGAAAACAGTATGTTGCCTCCAGACCATTAAAAAGTTTTGCAAGCTTGTTGAATCCAGACTTTATACAAACCCACCAATCCTACATGGTTAATCTTAATTATGTAGATAAATACCTAAAGGAAGGCTACTGTATATTAACCTCTGGGTGTAGGGTCCCAGTAGCATCCAGTAGAAGGACAGCCTTTACGGACAAACTGCTTTGGACGAAATAGCCTTCTTACTTTTCTTACTCGATTTTTCCTAAAAAAGGATGAAATACCCCCTATAAAGATTTAAATCCCTTCAATAAACATTTACCCTTTAAAAACCTTCTTTATGGATATAGATTGTGCTGGATTGAAACAATTTGAAGTTACCATAAGCAAATATTAAAACAGTTATGAAAAGAAAAATACCGAAAGCCCATTTTTACTTAGTTATATGTTTAACCATTTTTTTTCAATACGCCCAAGTCCGAGCCCAAATTAACGAAGTCTACAAGGCGCAAATAGAAAACTATTATCAAGTTAATGGCAAACCTTATAATAATGTCGACATATCTGGGGACTACGCAATAATTGGTGCTGAATATAATGATCTAGATGCGAATGAGCAAAATTTCATAATTAGAGCCGGTGCTGCTTATATTATGAAAAAAAATGCAGCAGGTATCTGGAATCAAACACAAAAAATCGTACCCAATGACAGGGCCAATACAATTCATTTTGGGCAATCCGTTACTATAGATGGTAATACAATAGCTGTAGGAGCTCAAGTTATTAATTCACCTAATATATTTTCCTGTGTTTATATCTTTACCGAGATAGGTGGCAATTGGGTACAAACACAGAAAATCCTTCAACCAAAT
>JANQKN010000078.1 GCA_028281065.1 Flavobacteriaceae bacterium
ACAATGGTTTAAAGGAGAGTAAAATAGCCTTAAGCATTACTTTAAAAGTAGGCGCAGAATTAGAGAAGGACCCTAATTTTAAGGTGATCTATACGCGCAAAACCGATGTGTTCGTGAACCTAAAGGAACGCGGAGCTATTGCCAATAGGGCCGATGCCGATCTTTTTGTATCTATTCACTGTAATGCACATAATTCGCAAGCGCATGGGGCAGAGACCTTTGTTTTGGGGCTGCATGCCAACGAACGTAATATGGAAGTAGCAAAGAGGGAGAACGAAGTAATCTTTTTAGAGGATAATTACGAAGAAAACTATGCGGGTTACGATCCCAATTCCCCAGAATCCTTTATAGGTCTTACGTTGATGCAGGAAGAATACCTGGACCAGAGCATTATGCTGGCTAGTTTGGTACAAAACAATTTTGTGAACAAGCTAAAGCGAAAGGACCGTAGTGTAAAACAAGCAGGATTTATTGTATTGCACCAAAGTTATATGCCCAGTGTACTTATAGAAACAGGTTTTCTCACCAATAAAAAAGAAGGGGCCTATCTCAATTCTAAAAAAGGGCAGAACGAAATGGCCAAATCCATTGCAGAGGCCATAAAGAGTTACCGAAAAAACCTGGCCTTGGCAACCAGCGATGCCCAGAACCCTGTTATTACCAAAGACGAGATCGAAGAAGCCATAGAAAGCACAGAAGAGAACATCTATGAGGGTATTACCTTTAAGGTTCAATTAGCGGCCAGTAGCAAGAAATTAGACACCAAGCCCTATAATTTTAAAGGACTAGAAGATATAAGCCGCAACAAAGAAGGCGACCTCTATAAATATTACTATGGGGAGACCAGCGATTACAACAAAATCCAACTCATGAAAACCTTTGCAAGGGAAAAAGGATACCCATCCAGTTACGTGGTCGCATTCCGAGATGGTAAGAAAGTGAAACTTGCCGATATTTTGGTTAATTAAAGACTTGCAATAGCCTGATTCATTAGGATTTACCTTCCTTTTAGTCTTAAAATCTGCACTACGTATTTTTACGTATTTTTCTGAAAATGATGTATTTACGCTGTGATTTTTGCCAATAACTCTGTAAGTTTGAGGTAAAAGAATTCAACCATGACAGCTAACGAAACACCCCAAACAAAAACAGCAGATAACCAGATTGTTACTTCCGAAAGCATTACAAGTGAAGTAAAAGAAGAACTACGCACGGAGATCAACAACATGCTCTCATTTGCCGTATTCAACGGTACCATTATCAATACCGAACTAATCGATCAATTGAAGAAAGACGATGTAGAAAGTTTGATAAATACCCACAACCTATTGTGTAAGAATGTAGCACCTGCTACACCTAAATCCATTAAGTACATTAGAGCCGTAAAGGAGGATGTAGACAAAAAGATGCAGTTAAGCAGGCTTCCCTTGGTTCGAAACCTTATTATTCTTGCCATAATCTTCTTGGTCATTTTTGTGGTTACTGGAATGTCTTCGGGTGTAAACGATGCATCCCTTGATAAAGGTGTTTTGGGTAATGAAGGAATATCACTATTGGTTAATCTTTTGTTTTTGGCCTCTATTTCTGGATTGGGTGTTTTGTTTTACCTACTCAAGAATGTAACGGTAGCCGTAAAGAACAGTACGCTGGTGCCCGAAGATAATATTTACTATTTCGCCTTGATTGTCCTTGGTGTGATTTCGGGCCTTATTCTATCCGAGATCATTTCGTTTTACTCCAAGAGCCCAGACGACATCAATCTTTTCAATAAAAGTATTTTGGCGCTGGTTGGTGGTTTTTCTTCCGATGCCATATTTAGCGTACTTCAAGGGATTATAGAAAGAATAAAAGCCATATTCATGCCATCCAATTAATTAGTTATGATTACTGAAGCCAATTTCAAAAAAGTCATCCCCGACGTAAGTTGGACCCATGCAGCACAATATGTAAGTCTGTTCGATACCGTTTTGCCTACCTATGGAATCGACACCCCATTGCGAAAAGCACATTTCTTGGCGCAGGTAGCCCATGAAAGTGGCGGTTTTAAGTTTGTGGTGGAAAACCTGAATTATTCCGCAAAAGCATTGTATGGGGTGTTTCGCAAGTATTTTCCAAATATGGATTTAGCGAATGAATATGCCCGTCAACCCGAAAAAATTGCCAATAAAGTCTATGCCAATAGACTAGGGAATGGTAACGAAGCCAGCGGAGATGGTTGGAGATACAGGGGCAGGGGACTCATACAACTTACTGGCAAGGCAAACTATACTGCTTTTTCGCAAGCAGCCAACCAGTACTTTACCACCAACCCAGATCAGGTGGCAACCCCAGAATGGGCGTTGGCCTCGGCCTGCTGGTTCTGGAAATCGAACAATATCAATAAATATGCAGATGCCGACGATATCCATATGGTCACCAAAAGAATAAATGGTGGTTATAATGGACTTCAGAGTAGGCAACACTTTTTAGACGAGTTTAAAAAGCTATACGGAATCTAAGGCTCCCCATATCCTTGGAAACCCACTTATTGCTGTATACATAATCTTTTTGGAAAGATGCTGTTTAATCATATTTATTTCTAACTTTGTTTGGTAATAAAAATGCAAGCTTTTGAAACTTTCCAAAGAAGTAAAAACAGCCATTCTAGTCCTTTCCGGCATACTCCTGTTCATTTTTGGGTATAGCTTTTTGAAGAATTCAGACCTACTGAATACTTCAAAGGTTTTCTATGTGAAATACGACAACGTAGCTGGCCTGGCGACATCTGCTCCCGTAACCATAAATGGTCTTGCTGTGGGTAAGGTGATGGAAATCAATTTTGCGGATAGGTCTGGGAAACTGGTCGTTAAGTTTTCCGTGGAAAAAGACTTCGAATTCTCGAAAAAGAGCATGGTCCAGATTTATAGCAGTGGTTTTATAGGTGGAAATAACCTGGGGATCATCCCAGACATGACCACCAATGTCATGGCAGTTTCTGGCGATACCCTAAAAGGGGAAATACAAGCTGGGATGATCGATGGGATTATAGAAAAGTTCGATCCCTTGGAGAAAAGCCTGATGCAGACCCTGGGGCGTCTGGATACGGTTTTAAAGGGCGTGAACGATGTTTTGGACGAAGAAACCAAGGCAAGCCTGCGATCGAGTATTGCCAACCTAAACCAGACCATGATTGGGTTTAAGGGAGCCTCTCAAAACCTGAACAGTTTGTTGAGCACCAATAAGGAGAAGTTAACGAGTACGTTGTCCAATTTGGATACTACAGCAGCTAATTTTGCAAGACTATCCGATTCTTTGGCACAAATAAACACGGGGGCTTTGGCCGCCAATCTCGAAAATACCATTGGTAAGCTCAATGCCATAGCCGAAAGCATCGACAAAGGCGAGGGTAGTGTAGGTAAACTATTAAAAGACGAAGAACTTTACAATAATTTAACGGGGGCTTCGCTTCAGTTGGAGCAGCTACTGGAAGATATGAAGTTGAATCCCAAGCGGTATGTTCATTTTTCATTATTTGGAAAACGACCAAAACCCTACGAAACCCCGAAAGATTCAGTTAACTAATGCAGTACATTCCCAACATACTATTTTTGGTAGCCCTTGTTTTGGGTATTGGTTACTTTACACGTAACATTCGCAAGGTAATTCGGAACATTAAACTGGGGCAGGAAGTAGATTCGTCCGATAACAAAGGGCAACGATGGAACAATGTGTTTCGTATCGCTCTAGGACAATCCAAAATGGTGGTTCGCCCCATTGCAGGAATCCTGCATATTGTTGTATACCTAGGGTTTATAATCATAAATATAGAAGTATTGGAAATTATTGTAGATGGATTGTTTGGTACCCACCGGGCTTTTTCATCTTTGGGAAGCTTTTATGGTTTCCTGATAGCTTCCTTTGAGATTTTGGCCGTTTTGGTGTTTGTATCCGTGATCCTTTTCTGGATTCGAAGAAACATTCAACGGTTAAAACGTTTTTTAAGTCCCGAAATGAAGGGGTGGCCCAAGAACGATGGGAACATCATCCTTTATTTTGAAATGGTATTGATGACCCTATTCCTAATCATGAATGCCACCGATGTACCGTTTCAGCAAATGAATTCCGGCAATATCGTTTCCAAATACATCGCAGGATGGTTTGCCAACACCCCAGAAGCTACCTTGCACATTATAGAGCGCGTTGCTTGGTGGTTGCATATATTGGGAATATTAATATTCCTTAATTACCTCTATTTCAGCAAGCATTTACATATTATATTGGCTTTCCCTAACGTATATCACGGAAAGCTAACCCCAAAAGGGGAGTTTAAGAACCTGGAATCCGTTACCAATGAGGTGAAACTGATGATGGACCCAAATGCAGACCCGTTTGCAGCACCCGCAGAAGGGGCAGAGGCGCCAGCTAAGTTCGGTGCGAGTGATGTTATGGATTTGTCCAGGATTCAGTTGCTCAACGCTTACACCTGTACCGAATGTGGCCGATGTACCAGCGAATGTCCTGCCAACCAGACAGGAAAGAAGCTTTCGCCGCGTAAGATTATGATGGATACGCGTGATCGACTACAGGAAGTAGGGGACAACATAGATAAGAACGGATCGTTCCAACCCGACGGAAAACAGTTGTTGGACGATTATATAACCCGGGAAGAGCTTTGGGCGTGTACCACGTGCAATGCTTGTGTACAGGCTTGCCCCGTGAGTATAGATCCATTGTCCATTATTATGGATATGCGACAATACTTGGTAATGGAACAATCGGCGGCTCCTTCGGAGTTGAATGTTACCATGACCAACATTGAGAACAATGCGGCACCGTGGCCATTTAACCAGATGGATCGGGCCAATTGGATTAATGAAGATTAAGAAAAACACGGCCCTTGTTTTACTGTTTGCCCTTTTTGGGATAGGTATTACATGGGCACAACAAAGGGATTATAGGCGGGATTCCCTTCAGTTTAAAATATATACCCGTTTGTATGTGAATCCTATGTCAGAATTGGATTCCATAGTTGTAAAGAAAGTATTCTGCGATTTTTGTTCCGAAAAACAAAAGCAGGCCCTTAGAGAAGAAGCGTATAGAAGGAGCATTATAGAAAGCAGAAGCTATGAAAATAGGAAACCCGGCAAACATAAGTTAGCCATATACATACGATTGAGTAAAGTAGATTTTAAAGCGTTAAACGAAGAAGATGAATAAAGACGAAGTAGATAAGCTATTGCATACCAAGGTAGAAGAGGGTGAGACCGTGAGCCCTATCCTTCCAGAAGGCGTAAAGAATTACCTTATCGATATAGATGGCACCATTTGTGATGACATCCCTAATGAAGAACCCGAACGGATGGCAACCGCAAAATTATACCCCGATGCCTTAAAAACATTGAACAAGTGGTATGACGAAGGGCACATTATCTGTTTCTTTACCTCACGTACCGAAGATCATCGGGAGGTGACCGAAGTTTGGTTAAAAAAGCACGGGTTTAAGTACCACTCTATGTTGATGGGGAAACCCAGGGGTGGGAATTACCATTGGATCGACAATCACTTGGTAAAAGCAACCCGTTACAAAGGGAAGTTTACCGATTTGGTAGAAAAAGTGGTAGCCATCGAAGTTTTTAAGGATTAATAAAATACCGATAATGAGAATTTTTGCCTACATATTTATTACACTGTTTACAGTCTCTAGTGTTTGGGGACAGAACGTAACACAAAACGAAGCGGAGGTAGCCAGATTACTTGCCAACACTTGGCAAATGTCATCCATGACAATGAATGGACAGCAAATGGCCCAAAAAGAAGGGGTAAAGGACATGGGGTTTACCTTTAAAACAGATAATACCTACGAATTTATTGAAAACGGAAAAGTTACAGCTGTAGGTCTATGGAAGTTGATTCCGGACAGAAAATGGGTTGCCTTGGCTTCCCAACAGACAGTTTCCTTACTAATTACCTCTATAAGCAAAGACGAATTTATTGCAATACACCCTTCGCAGGTAGAAGCTCCCAAAGACGGGCTTAGAATGGAGGTGCATTTTAAAGTAAAACAATAATAACATGGCAACACCCATAAAAGTTCCAACCATGGCCGAGTTTATGGCTCAAGGAAAATCCCCGGAAGTACTGTTCTGGGTAGGTTGTGCAGGTAGTTTTGACGATAGGGCCAAGAAAATAACCAAGGCGTGTGCCAAACTACTCAATCAAGCCGAGGTGGAATTTGCTGTGTTGGGTACTGAAGAAAGCTGTACTGGTGATCCAGCCAAGCGAGCAGGGAACGAGTTTTTGTTCCAGATGCAGGCTATGATGAACATTCAGGTGTTAGATGGATATGAAATAAAGAAGATTGTTACTACCTGTCCGCATTGTTTCAATACCATTAAAAACGAATACCCTGGTTTGGGTGGTAATTATGAAGTGATGCACCATACCCAATTCCTAAAATCCTTGTTGAAAGAAGGTAGGCTAAAAGTTGAAGGAGGGAAATTTAAAGGGAAACGCATTACGTTTCATGACCCTTGCTATTTAGGTCGTGCCAACAACGAATACGAAGCCCCTAGGGAATTGCTTCAAAAGCTGGAAGTAGAGCTTATTGAAATGAAACGCTGCAAAACCCGTGGACTTTGTTGTGGAGCAGGAGGAGCACAAATGTTCAAGGAGCCAGAAAAAGGGGATAAGGATATTAACGTAGAGCGTACCGAAGAAGCCTTGGAAACAAAGCCAGAAATCATTGCGGCAGGATGCCCGTTCTGCAATACCATGATGACAGATGGCGTTAAGAGTAAAGAGAAAGAAGATAGCATAGCTGTCATGGATGTAGCCGAAATGATAGCAAATGCACAGGATTTATAGAAGATGTTAGCAGATTTTAAAGACTTACCGGAAGATTCTCGAATTTGGATCTACCAAAGCAATAGGAAACTTTCCGACGAGGAAGTCTCTCTCATAAACGAAAAAACAGCACATTTTTTAGAGCAATGGACTGCTCATGGTGCCGACTTGGAAGCAGGGTTCGAAGTAAAGTATAACCGCTTTATTATTATTGGGCTTAATCAGGTAAATGCCTCCGCTTCGGGTTGTAGTATCGATACTTCGGTACGTTTCATACAATCCTTGGAAAAAGACTTGGACGTTGACCTATTGGACAAGATGAACGTCACCTTTTACAATGGTGCTTTTATCGCTCACAAGCCTTTGGCTGATTTTAAAAAGATGGCCAAGAACCGATCTGTTTCTGGCAATACTGTGGTATTCAATAATTTGGTGAATACAAAAGCCGAATATTTGGACCATTGGGAAGTTCCAGCAAAAGATAGTTGGCATAGCCGTTTTTTAGCATAATTTTAAGTATAGTTTTTGTTACCTTAGTTACTATGAAGCATTCCATTGTAACCTCACTCTTCATAGTCTTTTCTTTTGTCGGGTTTGCACAGCAAATCAACCCCCTTTTGGTAGAACCTCATGAGGTCCCACTTCAAGAAAAGTGGGTGGATAGCGTTTACGGAGCCATGAGCCTTCAGGAAAAAGTAGGGCAATTATTTATGGTCGATGTTTTTTCCAGCGACCCCAAATCCAAAACCGATAAGGTTAAAAAACTCATAGAAGATTATTACATAGGAGGGATTATATTTTCAAAAGGAGGCCCTGTGCGGCAAGCAAGACTCAACAACGAATTCCAGGAGTTGTCCAAAACCAAGTTGCTTATTGGTATGGATGCAGAATGGGGACTCGCCATGCGTTTGGATTCCACTTTTGCCTATCCTTGGAACATGACATTGGGCGCCATAAAAGACGATCGTATCGTAGAACAGGTTGGAAGGCGTA
>JANQKN010000081.1 GCA_028281065.1 Flavobacteriaceae bacterium
TTTCGCAGACTTTGCCAATAATTGCGGCGCCCTGGGAATCCGTGTAGAAGATCCCAGTGAGTTGGAATCTGCCATGATCCGACTGCGTGATCATGACGGCCCAGCTTTGTTGGACATAGTTTGCGATGTTAACCTGATTTAACATGATAACTGCAATCAATATTTTTATGATGGTGCTGGCAGGCTATTTTGGAATAGGGCTGTTGTTTGCTATCTATTTCATCGCTCAAGGAGCTGCTAAAATCGATCCTTTAATCAAGGACAGCAAATTTAGTGTTCGGTTGTTATTGGCCCCAGGAGCCATTGCTACCTGGCCCTTCCTGTTAGGCAAATTGCTAAAATCCAAAAAAGATTGATATGGCTTCTGGATTGCTAAAAGCCCATACATATATCTGGTTTGTTTTGCTACTTGCAGTACCAACACTTATGTTTTTTTCGGTAAGGAACCTCAATTTCAACGAAAGAAATAATACACCAGTAGAAGAAAGCGAAATAGTAGGCGATATCATAGCTGTAGACGAAAACCCTCAGTTTAGGACTGTACTTTACGATAGTCCGAGGGGGCGGCTATTGGAGTTGGTCGTAAAACAGCCCTTACAGAGTGCTTCGGCTATTTTATACCCTGTTGTGGATGGAGAAAGGGCAGAGAAGAGTCTGGGGCAGATCAGTACCCAAGGTTCGCATACCTTTTTAGTGGAAGATCGCTTCGAGCAGTTTCAGTTGTTCGATCCAATAAAAAATGAAATCATTATCGAAATCGAATTCTAATGGGACTGGATTATCAATGGGTACTTTGGAATAAGCACAAGAAAACATACGATAAAGTCATTGTTTTCTCCATGCTACTGTATATTCTTGTTTTTGTAGGTGTCACCTTGGTTTTCAAGCCTGAAACCAGTATAGAGACCCTCGTTATAAGGGCTTTTGGTTCGTTGGCAATCATCATGTTGCATGTTATTTTGATCATAGGGCCTCTGTCCCGATTGGATTCACGGTTTATGCCATTGCTCTACAACCGACGTCACTTGGGTGTGAGTATGTTTATTGCCGCATTCATCCATGGAGGGTTTTCGTTGTTTCAATTTCATGCCTTGGGGGATGTTAATCCGGTGTATTCGGTTTTTACCTCCAATATGGATTACAATTCTCTGACCAATTTCCCCTTTCAGGTGTTGGGCTTTTTGGCACTGCTCATCTTCTTTGCTATGGCAGCAACCAGTCATGATTTTTATTTGAAAAACTTGTCTACGAAAACATGGAAACGATTGCACATGCTGGTGTATCTCGCCTATGCATTGGTCATCATGCATGTATTTTTAGGAGCTTTTCAGCAAGATAGTTATGTAGCTACAGCGCTTTTGTTGGCAGTAGGTTTTTTGGTCGTTGCTTTGTTGCACATTGTTACAGGGATTAAGGAAGTAAGGAAGACTAAAGCGACTAAGGCACTTTTGGAAGATGGTTGGTTACAGGTTTGTCAAGTTTCTGAAATTGAAGAAGACCGCGCCAAGATTTTTACAGTGGAAAAAGAGCGTGTGGCTATTTTTAAATACAATGGCAAACTATCTGCCATTCACAACGTATGTAAGCATCAAGGAGGGCCTTTGGGCGAAGGAAAGATTATAGACGGCTGTATTACCTGTCCTTGGCATGGGTACCAATACTTGCCCCACAATGGACAATCGCCACCACCCTTTACCGAAAAGATTGCTGCCTATCGCCTTAAGCTGGTAGGCTCGCAAGTGTATATAAACCCAGTTGCTTTGGCCGAAGGGACCGAAGTAACCCCAATACCCTGTAACCATGAGTAAGAAAGATGAATTTTATGTAGGGTATTTGGATGAAGTGGGTACTTCCACACGAAAAAGGCTCAAACGGTTTGTTGTAGCAGTATTGTTGCTGGTTTTGGTGGGGGCTGGGATTTTTGCCTTTTCACAGCGCCCCTTTAAGAACAGTACCTTCGAGCTGACCCAAGAAACCGAAATAGAAGGCATTTATCACGAATCCCCTTACCCCATGTTGAAAGTAAACTTAGTGGATAAACAATTTAAGAATGTGATTTTGTTGGGCTTCGGGAAATCGAACGCAGATCCTTATTTACAGGATATAAAAGCGATGGCTGGCGATATTATGAATAAAAAACTGAAGGTAAAAGGGAACCTTATTTACTATAATGGTAAGACCCTCATTCAGATTTTAAAGCCTGAAAATGTCACCATAGTAAGTGACGATGTAATTCCGTTATTACCCGTAAAAACTGTAGGTGTGGATATTTTTGAAGGGGAGGTTATAGACCCCAAGTGCTACTTTGGGGTGATGAAACCCGGACAGGGAAAGATCCATAGAAGCTGTGCCGTTCGGTGTATTTCTGGGGGGATTCCACCCGTATTGGCTACTACCGATGATAATGCTATTTCCGAATACTTCCTCCTAACAGACTTGGAGGGAAAGCCCATAAACGAAGCCATTCTGCCTTTTGTAGGAAAAAATCTAAGGGTTAATGGGGTAGTGGAAAAAATGGAGGATTGGTATTTGTTGAAAATCGACACCAAGGGAATTGTGTATACCCATAAAACCAACGTATATGCAGCCAACAATTCATGCCAATCCGATTGTGCTTCACTTCACTTTAGGGAAGCATTTGCAAGGAGTCATTGAAAAGGTATTGAACAAACAATATGTGAATTATGAAGCTATTTCTTTCAATTTTTCTATTACTTATAACCCAAGCTTCCATATCGCAAACCCAACAAGGTCTTTCTAATAAAGAAATTGAAGAAAAGCAGTATGCTTCCACATTAAGAATTATAAAAGCTTTGGAGATAGGTGATGTAGAAAAAGCCCTAAACTATTTCGATGCAAAGACTAATGAAGAAGACTTGCAAAAGATCAGTGCAGAGATTAATAAAATAAAGACGGTGGCGAAGCTTTACATGGTTATCGTATATGATGAAGGGTACCATATTTTCACATGCAATTATAACAATGCTGCAGAGACAGCGACTTTATTCCAATTGGAATTGTACTATAATAGAACTGATGCCAATTCAAAAGTTGTAAAATTCGTCACCAAAGATGCGGTAACTTTGCGTAAGGAAGAAGAACAAAGAACGAAAGCACTCAATCTCCAGTCGCCTCCACCACCTCCGCCAGCTCCGATAAAGAATTAGGCTTAGGACTTGCCAATTTCGTCGATCAGGTTTTCATCCACCTTTTTGTCTTTGGACCAAATCCGTTTCAGTAAAAAATACAACCCTACACAGCTTAGTATCCCAAAGGGGACAAACATTAGGTTTAGGACTATGTCGTCAATATCGTCGATGGAAGAATCACTCCATAATTCAATACCGATTAGGATTAGAAACCCGAATATAAAGTATCCAAGATAATAGGAGATTACACCCAGGATGGCAAATCCCCATTTGTTTCTATCATGACTCTCAGCGAGTTTGTAAAAAGGTTTTCCCACGAAGTAAATGAATATAATACTTAACATACGGACATATTAACGGTAAGCAGAGCAAGATAATTCCGATACAATTTAAGTTAATTTTTCGTTTCTGCTTCATTTCCAAAATCGTACCTTTGCCGCTCACAAAAAACAAACAAAATGCAAGACGGTATTTACGCTAAAATCACTACCGAAAAAGGAGAGATCCTTATCAAGCTAACCCACGATAAAACCCCAGGGACCGTTGGGAACTTTGTGGGCTTGGCCGAAGGGAATTTGGAAAACGATGCAAAGCCTCAAGGAACTCCTTACTACGATGGCCTTAAATTCCACAGGGTCATTCCCGATTTCATGATCCAGGGAGGAGATCCCAATGGAACAGGAGCTGGAGGGCCGGGTTATCAGTTTGACGATGAGTTTCACCCAGAATTAAAGCACAGTGCGCCAGGAGTACTTTCTATGGCAAATGCAGGTCCTGGGACCAATGGAAGCCAGTTTTTCATTACGCATGTTCCTACCGATTGGTTGGATAACAAGCACACTGTGTTTGGACATGTAATCGAAGGACAGGATGTAGTGGATAGTGTGGCTCAAGGCGATACCATGCAAAAAGTAGAAATTATTCGTGTTGGAGAAGAAGCCCAGAACTGGAATGCTGTAGAGACCTTCCGTCAATTTAACGGAGCCAAAGCCGAAAGGGAAGCAGCTGCCAAAAGAGCACAGGAAGAACTTTTAACGTCTATTTCTGAAGGTTTCGAACAAACTGAAAGCGGATTGCGTTACCAGATTATTCAGAAAGGGGATGGAGCCCAAGCCGAAAAAGGAAAGACCGTAGCGGTACATTACAAAGGGATGTTTGCCGATGGCGGCGAATTCGACAATTCCTATAAACGTGGAAACCCTATCGAGTTTCCAGTAGGTATGGGGAACGTAATTCCTGGTTGGGACGAAGGGATCCAGTTATTGCAAGTAGGGGACAAGGCCCGTTTTGTAATTCCTTCCCATTTGGGATATGGAAGCCGTGGAGCTGGAGGAGTAATTCCTCCTAACGCTACCTTGGTTTTCGATGTAGAACTCATGAATGTAAAATAGTTCATAAACTGTTTATATCAATATAGAAGAAACGTCCTCCGTGTGGGGACGTTTTTTATTTTTACAGAAACCTTGTTTTCTCATGAATCTAGAAAAGCTTAGATACCCCATTGGCCGTTTTGCCGCCCCAGAAACCATTTCGGATGCCTTATTGAACGAAGCCATTACAGTCTTGGAAATCTTTCCTGAAAACCTGAAAGATCTCTTACAGGGAGTTCCTGAAGAGATACTTCAAAAACCCTATCGTGAAGGAGGTTGGAAGATCCGTCAATTGGTACACCACATAGCCGATAGCCATCACAATAGCTACATACGTTTTAAATGGACCTTAACGGAAGACAATCCCACCATAAAGGCCTATAACGAAAAGGAATGGACTGCTTTTGGCGATTACGATACGGCTCCCATTGCTTGGTCCATAAGCCATTTGGAGGTGGTACACCATAAGTTGGTACATCTGTTACGGTTGCTTACCCCAGAGCAATGGAACCGAACATTTGTACACCCAGAAACAGGGGCTACCATGGATTTGAAGACTTTGGCACTTATGTACTCTTGGCATAGTATGCACCACTATGCGCATATAAAGAATGCTTTGGAAAAAGAAAAAGTGGGCTAAAAGCACCCACTTTTTCACTCGGTTATTTATCTATTATTTATTGGATAACGGAGTTTTTCGGTTGTCAATCGAGTTGTTTTATTTCGATTTGATTGTCGAAAGGTACGAAACCCTCTATAGTAAGACTTCTTAAGTGAGTTTTTAATGAGAAAAGTGGAAAATACAGGAATGATTACTTCCACTTAATGTTACAACCAATACTGGGTTTTTGGTCTTTTCGTTGCGGGCTGTTGTTAAGGATGTTGTCCAAAGCCTCACGTAAATCCCTTCCATTTACAGGGATGCTGTTACCGGGTCTCGAGTTATCCAATTGTCCACGGTACACAAGTTTGTCTTCTGCATCAAAAAGGAAAAAGTCGGGAGTGCAGGCAGCGTCATAAGCTTTAGCTACCTCTTGGGTTTCGTCATACAAATAAGGAAAAGGATAGTTGTTTATCCGTGCTACCTCCCACATTTTATCGGGGGCATCTTGTGGGTATTTTTCTACATCGTTACTACTAATCGCTACAAAACCAAAACCAGTAACCGTATAGTCATTGGCCACGCGCACGATTTCTTCATTTACATGAATTACAAAAGGGCAGTGATTGCAAATAAACATCACCACGGTTCCCTTTTTCCCTACAATATCTTTAAATGAGAAGGGATCATTGCTAACAGCATCTACGAGATTAAAATCTGGCGCTTTGGTTCCCAAAGGGAGCATATTGGATTCGGTTCTTGCCATAGTAGTCTAAAAATCAAAAATTAATAACACAAAGGTAATCCATAGGTCGCAAATCATGTCCGTTGGTTACATTTTTGATCCATTCATGAAATATTAATCTCATATTTTTCTACAAACATTAGTTTGGTACGCTTAATTGGCTATATTTGATGCTATTACCTTAATTTAAAGACTAACAAATGAAAAAGATTACTTTCCTTTTATTATTACTAGCACCCTTTTTCTGTTCTGCACAGATTGTATTGAAGGGTACCTTAACGACTGGTAACTCCGGTACCGATGTTTGGGAATATATCGATGATGCTACCGGCAATGTATATATTGTCGTGGGTGGAAACGGAATGTCTGTAGTAGATGTTACCGATCCTACCAATCCTGTACAAGTTGCACACTTAACTAGTGTTCCTGGTTTTGATGTGAAAATTTGGCAAAATTATGCTTACACCGCCACAGGTGGTGGGGGAACTGGGCATGTGGTGGATTTAACCAATCCTGCTGCTCCTTTTTCCATAGGAACTTTTCCTTCTCCTCACAACATTTATATCGATGAGAGAGGATATATGTACAATTCTTCCCCTGGGGTGAGAATCTATGATCTAAACCCAGACCCTACCGATCCAACTTTCCTTACCC
>JANQKN010000099.1 GCA_028281065.1 Flavobacteriaceae bacterium
CCAGGTACAAAACCGCTTGCCGAAGCACTCATAGGTCTAGATGCCAGTTCTGGGGATTCATTATGTTTAAAAGTAGTTACTTTCATGGCATCGAAACCACCCCAAACATAAGGACTGGCATCACTACAACTACCACAGAGCATTTTTTCGGCTTTCCCATGGGCTATATGATCGTATCCCATTAATACTGCTTCGGTTCCCGTCGCACAAGCCGAGGAATTGGTTGTTACCCAATTGCCAGCTCCAATCTTGCCTCCCAAATAAGCACTTATGCCACTTGCCATGGTTTGTATAACGGTGGTGCTTCCCAGGCGCCTTACCTTTCCTTCATCCAGTTTATAAATGGCTTCCCTGAATTTTTCCACACCACTGGTTCCTGTTCCGAATACAACCCCTAAATCCCAAAGGGGTTCACTATCCTTATCTGCAATTGAAATACCAGCATCTACCAAAGCATCCATACCTGCTATTACTCCATAGAGGATTCCATTGCTATTAAAATTGCGAAGTTCGAGATTGGTAAAATAGGTTTGTTTTAATTCTTCTGAAATCGGGGGTTCAGCCCCTAATTGACAGGAAAAGTTGAGTTGTTCCAACACTGGGAAATGCTGCACCCCCGAAACCCCTTTTCGGATGTTTTCGAGGAAAGCGGGAATCCCTACCCCATTGGGGGATACAATTCCCAATCCTGTTATAACCACCCTTCGTTTCAATGTTTTTTATTTTTTCTTTTGAAAAATTACACCACTAATGGTTCCCTTGCAAACTATCTTGTTGGCCTCATTAAGCATCTTTACGCTACATTTCAGTTTTCCGAACCGGAAGTATTCCTTTTCGGAAACTACCGTGACTTTTTCTCCGGGTAACACGGGTTCATAGAAGTTGACTTCGTTGGATACCAATGCAATTTTATCCTCGGGGGAAAGACCATCAATGAGGTAAATACCTAAACAAACAACACCAATCTGAGCCATGCATTCGGTAAGTATCACACCAGGGGTTATGGGGTTCCCTTTAAAATGCCCTTCGTAGAAATACTCATCTTCGCGAAAGGTATAGCTCCCTTTGGCTCCATCTTCTGAGACTACATCCAATGTGTCCACAAATAAAAATGGTTTTCTATAGGGTAACTGATGTATGATATCTAAGGGCGCCATTAGCATAAACTTTCTCCTCCGTCTACTTTTATAATGGTTCCATTTACCCATTGGGCTCCTTCTGTACATAGCATGGCAACTGCATTGCCAACGGCTTCGGGTATTGTTGCTTTAGAAAAAGGATTCCTTCGGGCAGCGTGTTGCAAAAGGGTATCATGTCCAGGTATATGTCTAAGGGAAGGCGTATCTGTTACTCCAGCTTGCACACAATTGGTAGTAATACCCAAGGGAGCATACTCTACTGCCATCTGCCGCATTAAAGCCTCCAAAGCAGCTTTGGCTACAGAAATGGCTCCATACCCTTTCCAAACCCTTTTATTCCCTTCGCTGGTAAAAGCCAGGTTCCTTGCATTTTTTGCGAACAATCCGTTGTCTATAAAAGCCGCTGTCCATTGCCACCAACTAAAAGCCATAGCGTCCAGGGTTATTTTCATGTCTTCCAAGGAAAGGGTCTCTCCGTGACCATACAAGGCTTTTACAGCGCCTTTCGCAATGCTATGCAATAATACTCCTACCGATTGCTTTGGGATAAACTCCATAACATCGGCAAGGGTTTCCTGTTTCACAAGATCTTTATTAAAGGTTTTTACCTGGACCCCATATTGCTCCATTTCAGAAATATGAGCCTGAAAAACATCTAGATTGGACTTTCGATCCCTATGGACAATACAGATATGATATCCTGCCTTTGCCAATGCTTTGGCACTGGCCAGTCCCAATCCGCTGCTGCCCCCTAAGACAACAGCCCAATTATTTTTTAGTTTGCTCCTCATATTAAAATTCTAATAAAATACGCTGTGCCGAGAACCCGGGGCCAAAACTTAGCATAAGCCCCAATTCCCCATTGGGGATATCTTTTTCCAAAAAGCGCTCCAATACATAGATTACTGTGGCACTGCTCATATTTCCATATAATTTAAGAACTTCTTTGGTATCTTCAATGTTTTTTCCCAATCCACTAAACAAATCTTCTACGGTTTGTACGATTTTTTTACCTCCCGGATGGAATATTAGATGATCCACATCTGCAATAGTTTTTCCACTTTCATCTAAAAAGGGATGGATAATGGCATCGAAATGCTGTGCAATCTGCTGCGGCACATCTTTATCCAGAATCATTTGCAGGCCTGTATTTACCATTTTAAAACCCATCATGTGTGTTGCGTTGTAAAAATGGTACATGGCCTCATTTACTATTCTAGGACCTTTGGCATTTTCTTCGGAAGATAGCAACACACAAGCTGCACCATCGCCAAAAATAGCAGCGCTAACGATATTTACCATGGAATAATCTTCCAACTGAAAGGTGGCAGTGGGCGATTCCAAAGCCAAGACTGCGGCTCGTTTCCCAGGATTCGCCTTTAGGAAATTGTAGGCATAGATCATTCCCGAAATTCCCGCGGCACAACCCATTTCAGTAACGGGCAAACGCACGACATTCTGTTTCATATCCAATTCGTTGATGAGATAGGCATCTATAGAAGGAATCATGATTCCCGTACAACTAACCGTTATAATGTAATCGATGTCTTGAGCTTTCCAAGCGGCTTTTTTCAAAGCTTTTTCCAAAGATTGTTTTCCCAATAGTTTCATCCCCTCCACATAGATAGCGTTGCGTTCTTCGAAAGTGGAATGGAAGAACACTTCGTGTGCATCCATGATAGAATAACGACGATCGACCCCTGCTCCTTCAAATATCTTAACTACTTTACGCTTAAAACGATCGTCCTGTCCGTTTAGCCATTGTTTTACAAAAGGAAGAATCTCGGCTGTAGACCGAGTGTATTTGGGAAGCTGCTTAGCAACTGTGGTTATCGTTACGCTCATGTATTATAAATCAACCATTGGTACCGAAAGGCCCATTTGCTTTTAATGCTATGGGTTCCATTAATAGAACGACTCATCGCTAAAATTTCTTTTTTCCTGAATCCCCTGGCAATAGAAACCAATCCATCATGCCGTGCGGTATGGGTTCTTAAAAACAATTGACCAAATAGTTTGAACAATCGAAACGCCCACACATTTCTCATTAGGTCGTTTACAACAACACCAACTTTCGCCTTTTGACCTATATCCTGAAGGAATCCAACAATCTTTTTTTCCTGAAAATGATGCAAGAACAAAGTGCAGAGGGCAATATCGAATTCAGGCAACAAATCCAAGTCTGAAAATACGTCTATTTTTTTGAATTCAATAGTGTTATATCCCTTAGAACGTTTTATGGCCTCTTCTATAATAAAAGGGTTGGCATCTAGCCCTATACATCGAACATCAACATTTCGCTGTTGCCCCCAAGTCACTACTTTTCGGAGCATTTCCCCGTCCCCACAACCTAGATCCAAAACAACCAAAGGTTTATTGAAGTTGGTGTGTTTCTTAAGTAGCAGATCAATTCCAGATAAGGTGATTCCAGTTCCACCCAACCATTTGTTTACTATGGCCAAATCTTTGAGCAATGCTTTCATTTCTTCCCCCTGAAAATTCATGTCATCCATGATTTCGGTTTGTTGCGATCTGTATGTAGAAGAAAAAGAAATCATTAAAAGGTGGTTCCGTGCGTTTTACAAATAAGCTTTGGGATGAGGACTGGGAAGTTTTTTACCAATTGTACTCCCCTATGGGAAATGGTCTTGTTCAAAAGCAATCGCTGCAACTGCCTCCCGTAAAACAATCGTGATTGAAAGGTCTGTTTCCAACGTTTGGCATAGGTAACCTCAAGGACAGAACGGTCCCAAGTATTCGATTGGAATGCCTCAACCAACAGTTCAGATACCAATTTGGCACTGTGTATGGCCATAGCCATGCCGTTACCACACAAAGGATGGATAAGACCCGCACTATCCCCTATCATAAAAATATGATCTTCTACAGGGTTTTTGGAATGAAATGAAACCTGAGCGATTGTTAGCGGTCGTTCAAAGACAGGCATGGCGTTTTTAAAAAAAGTTTTTAAATGTGGGTTTTGGGACATAACGGTATTTTGAAAATCCCCAATCCCGGATGATTTCTTAAACGCTTCATACTTGACCAGGTAACAAGCGTTTACAGCTCCTGTTTCGGTTTTGGACAACCCGCAATAGCCACCATCAAAATTATGAAGGGAAACACGGTCTTCTGGAAAATCGAATATATAATGTCCCTTAACAGCCAGCCACGGGGAACGTTCATCAATAAAACTACGCTGCAGCAAAACATCCAGGTTGGAACGCTTACCAAAGGCCCCAATCACAAACTGGGAATGATAGGTTTCCCCGTTTTGGGTTGTCACTGTGAAGAGATCGTCCTTAAATCGAATTTCATTTACTTGATCGAAAACCGTAGTAATATCTTTTTTCACTTTTTCAAATAACAGGAAATCCAATGCATAGCGTGACATTCCAAACCCGCCTAGGGGTAAATTTGCGCGCGCCGTGCCTCCATTTTTTGTGGAAATCTCGAAAGTTGAGATGGGCACGGCTCCTTCCTTAAAAGGATCAATCCCTAACCTCTTTAAATACGGAACTACTTCATTGGATACATATTCCCCGCAGACCCTGTGTCTTGGATAGGTATGCTTTTCGATAAGAAGTACATCGATTCCACTTTTGGAAAGGTGCAAAGCACAGGTAAGGCCAGCCAATCCACCTCCAACGATAGCTACTTGAAATACTGTGGGAGAATTCATCTTTTAAAGTACGGATGAAATCCCCAGAAAAAAAAATCCCAAGACTTGTGCCTTGGGATTTTACATATACTTTAACAGGATTAGTTTCCGCCTCCCGCTTCTTGTTCGGCTTCCTGTTTCATTTTTTCGTTGGGAACAATCACAATGTTTACCCTACGGTTCTGTGCCCGGCCTTCTGCCGTATCATTGGTTGCGATTGGGCTTTCTTCCCCAAACCAATTGGTGGTAAAACGCCCTGGGCTTAACCCTTTAGGTCCTGTAAAATAATTGGTTACGGATTGTGCCCTGTTTTTGGAAAGCGTCATGTTATACTCAGCACTTCCTGTACTATCGGTATGCCCCACCACCACTACATCGGTGTCTGGGAACTCTACCAGTACGGCTGCCAATCTGTCTAAAGTAGTCTTGGAGTCGTCGTTAATGTTGTATTTATTGGTATCGAAATACACTCCACTGTTTTCACCATCGAAGGTGATCACAATACCGTCATCAACACGTTCTACTTTGGCTCCTGGAACCTCTTCTTCGATCTTTTGGGCATTTTTGTCCATTTTGGCTCCAATAAGAACCCCGGCAGCGCCTCCTACTACACCACCAATAACGGCCCCTAATTCGCCATTACCGCCTTTGCCAATATTATTTCCTAGAATAGCACCCAATACGGCACCACCAGCAGCACCGATTACGGCACCTTTTTGTTTGTTGTTGGCATTTCGGGTGGCCTCACAACTGGATAAGCCAAAGATTAATACCATAGCAAGGCTAAGAGTTGCTATTTGCTTCATATATCGTTTCATAATTCTGTAGTTTTAGAAAAGTTCATGCTAATTGTAAAGGGCTTTCCTTCTAGGGATACCGTTTGTTCCCACTGCATAGAAGAATCGTTTAATTGGGTTAATCGCAATCTAAACCCAACGGAACTGTCCTTATCGGGTTTTCCAAGTTTGGTAGTGGGTTTCAGTAAGAAATCATACAACCCTGTCTCTGGGTCGACTTCCTGAATGGCAAAGATAAAGTTGCGGTCCCCTGTAGGGCAGTTATCATCCGAAATGGTATAGTAACCCGAATTGTTGTTGGGGATAAATCGCCAAGTACTTCCTTCGAAACACTCTCGTGAGGTATCTCTAAAGATGGTAATATTAAAAGTACCTGTTTCACTATACGTAATATTGTCCAGCATCCAGTAGCCCTTAAGGACCTTTTTGGATTGGATCACCGTTTTAGGCGTGCCACAGCTCCCCACTATGATAGCTAACGCCATAATCATCATAATTTTTTTCATACACGTTGATTTATGTGATTGATAATCGTTTGGTTCGTCTTTTAAAGGTACTAAAAAACGAAACAAGCCAAAAGGGGAATTTTCGGTAAATCAACGTATTAAATGCGCCATTAAACGAAAAGGAACTTTTTAATAAGCTAAAAGCGCGTCCAATGTTTCCTCCAAACGGGATTTTGCCAAATAGGTGTTCTCTAAATCCTGAGCAAAAGGAACCGGAGTTTCCAGACTGGCTACACGACGGATGGGAGCATCCAAATATTCGAAGCAATTTTCGGTGATCAATGCCGAAATATCACTCGCAATACCACCAAACATAGAGTCTTCTTGAAGTATCAATACTTTTCCTGTTTTCTTTACGGAAGCATAGATAGCTTCGGTATCCAAAGGGGATAGCGTCCTTAAATCGATAAGATCTGCAGCCAAGTCTTTGTTGCCAAGCATATCCAAAGCCCAATGTACTCCAGCACCGTAGGTAATAATGGTAACATCTTCTCCTTCCTGTAACAGCGCTGCTTTTCCTATAGGTAAGGTGTAATAATCGGTAGGGACTTCTTGGCGTATACTTCTGTACAGCGCCTTGTGTTCGAAGAACATCACGGGATTTGGATCTTCTATGGCTGTAGCCAACAATCCTTTGGCATCATACGGAAATGCAGGATATACTACTTTAAGACCGGGAGTATGTGTAAACCAAGCTTCGTTGGTCTGACTGTGGAAGGGCCCTGCCCCTACGCCTGCCCCACAGGGCATACGTATCACCACATCGGCATGTTGGTCCCATCTATAGTGGGATTTGGCTAGATAATTAACAATGGGATTGAAACCTGAAGTTACAAAATCGGCAAATTGCATTTCCATAACAGATTTATAGCCGTTTATGGACAATCCCATAGTCGCTGAGACAATGGCGCTTTCGCAAATGGGCGTATTACGTACCCGCTCTTTGCCAAAGGCTTCTATAAACCCTTCGGTAATTTTAAAAACACCACCATATTCGGCAATGTCCTGCCCCATGATTACGGAGTTGGAATGACGTTCCATGGACTGTCGCAATCCTTCGGAAATAGCATCTACCAAACGAAGCTCTTTTGTTTCTGAATTACTTGTAACTTCTTGATATGTAAAGTTTTCAAAAACATCATTTAATTCATTACTTTCAGAGGAAGAAATAGTTTCTTCAGCAAAAGCAAGATCCAAACCTGCATTGATTTCGTTCTTTATTTCAGCCTTAAAAGTGGCAATTTTAGTTTCGGAAAGGATTCCTTCAGAAACTAGGTAGCTTTCAAAATTTTGAACGGGATCTTTCTCTGCCCATGCGTCCATCAATTCCTTAGGGACATATTTAGTACCGCTGGCCTCTTCATGCCCTCGCATTCGGAAGGTTTTAAACTCCAAAAGTACAGGTCGAGGGTTTTCGCGCATGCTCTCCACAAGGGCCGAAACCTGGGTAAACACCTCAAGGATGTTGTTCCCCTCAATAATATGGGATTCCATTCCGTATCCCTTGCCCCTATCGGCTAGGTTTTCGCAGTTGTACTGTTCTGAAGTAGGCGTAGATAATCCATATCCGTTGTTTTCGATACAAAACAGCACAGGAAGTTGCCAAACCGAAGCCACATTCATCGCTTCGTGGATATCCCCTTCGCTGGTCCCACCTTCACCTGTAAACACAGCACAAACCTGTTTGTTGTCCTTCAGCAGGTTCCCCAAAGCAATTCCAGAAGCAACGCCAAACTGTGGCCCCAAGTGGGAGATCATTCCCACAATTTTATATTCTTGGGTTCCAAAATGGAAACTTCGGTCACGTCCTTTGGTAAAACCACTGGCTTTTCCCTGCCATTGGGAGAACAAACGATGCAAAGGAATCTCACGGGTGGTAAACACCCCCAGATTACGGTGCATGGGTAAAATATACTCCTCCTTGTTCAATACCGAGGTAATTCCTACAGAGATGGCTTCCTGGCCAATTCCACTAAACCATTTGGATATTTTTCCCTGACGCAATAGGATGAGCATCTTTTCCTCTATCATTCTGGGCTTCAGCATACGTCTGTACAACTGTACGAGTACATCATCACTCAACTTCTTGCGGTCGTAATCGAAAAAAATGGATTCCTTGGTTTGGGTTGCCATGGTATTGTTTTTGTGAATGTCAAAAGTAGAAAAAAAGCCTATTGTACAAACTATTTCCCGTTATTTTTTATACTCGGAAATCCCCAGCATATTTGGTATATTTGCAGTATAAATGAATGATGTTATGAACAATATACCTAGTGTCGATTTGGCGGACTTCCTTTCCGACGATCCTACAAGAAAGCAAAAATTTGTAGACGAGATTGGTAGCGCTTACGAAGAAATTGGATTTGTATCCCTTAAAAACCACTTTTTGGATGATCAATTGGTGGACGATCTATATAAAGAAGTAAAAGGGTTCTTTGCCCTTCCTGTGGAAACCAAACAGAAGTACGAAATTGAAGGTTTGGGCGGCCAACGTGGCTATGTTTCCTTTGGTAAAGAACACGCCAAGGGTAAGAAAGAAGGGGATTTGAAAGAGTTTTGGCATTTTGGGCAAGAACCTGCCGCGAATGCCAACCTTCCTGAAGAGTATCCAGAGAATGTGATTGTAGAAGAGCGCCCATACTTTAATGCGACTGGTATGGAAGCCTATCGTATGCTCGAAAAAACAGGGATTTATGTATTACGTGCCCTAGCCTTGTATATAGGATTGGAAGAAACCTATTTCGACCAGTGGGCCAACAACGGAAACAGCATACTACGTCCTATCCACTACCCTCCTATTACTGACGAGCCCAAAGGTGCAGTACGTGCCGGAGCTCATGGTGACATTAACTTGATCACATTGCTAATGGGGGCTTCTACCGGAGGACTGCAAGTGCTTAGAAAAGATGGCGAATGGATCGATGCTATTCCTGCAGAGGACGAATTGGTGATTAATGTTGGGGATATGTTGGAGCGTCACACCAACAACAAGCTACGTTCTACCATACACCGTGTGGTGAACCCTCCAAGAGACCAATGGCACACCCCCCGTTACTCCATTCCTTTCTTTATGCATCCGCGTAGCGACATGCGTTTGGACTGTCTGGAAGCATGTATCGACGAAAACCACCCCAAAGCTTATGAAGACATTTCTGCTGGGGAGTTCTTGCACGAGCGTTTGGTAGATATAGGCCTTATCAAGAAATAAAGCAGCGATTGGACTTACAGGATCAACTTAAAAATCTATTTCCCGACCATGTTCCCAGTGAGGAACCGGTTAAGGAGGAAAAACCGACTGTTTGGCTACAGGATGAACCGCTTATCTGCAAATACGAAAAGCGCAAGGGAAAGCCCATTACCATAATTGAAGGTTATAACGGTGCCGATCATGACTTCAAACAATTGGCTAAGGAGATAAAGCAACTCTTGAGTGTTGGGGGAAGTTTTAAAAACGAACAGATCATCATTCAAGGCGATTATCGGGACAGGATCATGAAATTCCTTCAGGAAAAAGGGTTTAAAACCAAGCGTGTTGGCGGCTAAGACCTTACATCTTACCAATGGGGGAAGTTTCACCCAGAGGCTCTCTTCGCTTCTGCCCAGGGCCGATATTCTAACCTGGAATGAAATACTATGCGAAGGCCCTGCTTCCAAGGATGTACTTTCAGAAGGGTTTATTCTGGAAAGAATTAGCTATCTAGGAAGATTTGGAGACGAAGCCGCTTCCAAATACCAAGTTTTTGTAGGGCAATTCAGTGATTTGGATTGGAACGATTTCGACGAAGTGGTTTTTTGGTTTGAATACGATCTTTTTTGTCACATTAATATGGCAGCGGCGATTACTTACGTTTCCAAAGAGTTACCTAAAGCAGCTTTCTATTTGGTATGCAGTGGTACTATTGAAGGCAAAGAAGGCTTGTACGGGCTTTCGGAACTTCCCGATGCACAGGTTTGGAACGAATACGATGCTAAAATCCGATTGACTGAAGAAGATCTACAGAACCTATCGCAGTTTTGGGACGTGTATACTTCGCAAGATCATTCACAATTGGACAAGATAACTTTCAATAAAGATCATTTCCCCTATTTTGCTTCTTGCATACAGGCACACAAAGAACGTTTTCCACAAGAGAATAGCGGATTGAACACTCTGGAGTTGACAGTTTTAAAAGCTATCGATACCCATTCCTTCGAATCCTCACATAAATTGGTAGGGCATTTACTTAAGAACCAAGGGTATTACGGTTTTGGTGATTTGCAATGGTTTGATATTGTTGAGCGAGTAGCTCCATATTACGACCCAAGCCCATTGTCTTTAAACCCAGAAGGTAAAGCTGTTTTACAGGGCGAAAACAGTGCTTTTTCGATCATGGAGGATCCTACCCTATTTGGTCAATGCCCTAAATACAACTACCTTTACAATCCCTCGACACAAGCTTTAGAGAAGAGATAATGCGCATTCCAGAATCCGAACTTATTCTTAATGAAGATGGCAGTATTTACCACCTTCACCTTAAACCCGAAAACATAGCGGACACTATCATAACAGTAGGCGATCCAGACCGTGTGGAGGAAGTGACCCAATACTTTGATACAATCGATTTTTCCATACAGCGAAGGGAGTTCAAAACCCAAACAGGTAATTACAAAGGCAAAAGACTATGTGTAATCTCTACAGGAATCGGTACTGACAATATTGATATCGTTTTCAATGAATTGGATGCGTTGGTAAATATCGATTTTGCTACCCGAACAGTTAAGGAAAAACATACACAACTCAATTTTATACGTATTGGTACTTCTGGGGCTATTCAAAAAGATATTCCCGTGGATAGTTTTTTGGTTTCCAAAAAAGCAATGGGTTTCGATAACCTACTCCATTTTTACAGGGATACAAGCTTTTTGGATGAAGCCATGACAGAAGCGTTTAAGGAATACACTCAATGGGGTCCAAAAAAATCCGACCCGTATTGTGTTTTGGCAAGTTCGCAATTGCTTCAGTTATTTCCCGAAAGTGAGTTTATACAAGGTATTACGGCAACCAATGTAGGTTTCTATGGGCCACAATCCCGAACATTGCGTCTTCCATTAAGTGATGAAAAGATGAATGAAAAATTAGAATCCTTTCAGTATCATGGAGAAAAGATCACTAATTTAGAGATGGAAACTTCGGGAATCTACGGAATGGCGCTTTTACTGGGCCATAATGCCATATCGCTAAACGCCATATTGGCAAACAGAACTTTGGGTTCCTTTAGTACGGAGCCTGGTAAAACGGTAAACAGCCTTATTCAAAAAGTATTAGATAGTATTATATAAATGAAAAAGTTCCACATAGGCGGCGTTCCAGAGCATTTCAACCTTCCCTGGTATTTAACCATGAGGAACAAGGAATACCATGAAGAAGGTATTAACCTACGCTGGAAGGATTATTATGGCGGGACGGGCCAAATGTGCAAAGCACTTCGTGATAAGGAAATTGACATGGCGGTTATCCTTACCGAAGGGATCATTCGCGACATCATTAACGGTAACGACTGTAAAATTGTACAGGTATTTGTAGCTTCCCCGCTTATTTGGGGCATCCATGTAGCTAAAAACTCCAATTACGAAGCCGTGAGTAGTCTTAAAGGAACCGCAGCTGCTATTAGCCGCTTTGGTTCTGGTTCTCACTTAATGGCCTACGTAAATGCCGAAAACCACGGTTGGGATACGGAGACCGATCTTCGGTTCGAAGTAGTAAAGAATCTGGATGGTGCTTTGGAATCGCTCCCCAAAGGCATCGGGGATTATTTTATGTGGGAAAAGTTTACCACCAAGCCCTATGTGGATAATGGTCCTTTTCGTTTGGTAGGCGAATGTCCTACTCCTTGGCCCTGTTTTGTTATTGCTGTTAGAAACGATGTTCTTGAAAAAGAAGCAGGATGCGTACAAACCATCCTTGATATTATTAATGAAACCACTCGGGAGTTTAAAAGTATCCCTTCTATCGATAGAATGATTTCCAATCGGTACGATCAGAAATTGGAGGACGTGCGGGAGTGGTTATCCCTTACACAATGGTCGCAAAACAACCTTTCTTTGGCCCAGGTTGAGGAGGTTCAGGAAAAATTATTGCAACTGGAACTCATTGAGAAAAAGATAGATAGCAGTGATCTATTACATTCTTTTTAATTTTTTTAAGAAAAAACGCAACCCTTTACGCTACCTAGCGTCTTACTGGTGTAAATTGTAAGAAGTATGACTACATTTTTTATAGTATTGGGGACGTTACTTGTTATCAACTTCTTGTTGTTGCAGTTTAGCTGTAATAAAGTAACCGAGCCAGAATCGCCAACCGAAGAATAGATACTACATCTATCCACCCTCCTATCCTCCGCTTACCAGATTATTGGGGTTTTCCCTATTTCTTTTAGATATTCATTTGTTTTACTGAAGTGTTTGTTACCAAACCAATATCCTCTATTCGCACTTAAGGGTGAAGGATGCCCACTGGCCAAAACCTTGTGTTTGCTGCCATTAACCTTGGCCCCTTTTCGTTTGGCATAACCGCCCCATAACAAGAAAACCAAGCCCTCCCGTTCTGAAGACAGTTTTTCTATTACCGTATCGGTAAAAGATTCCCATCCTTTGTTCTGATGGCTCCCAGCACTGTGTGCACGTACGGTTAGCGTAGCATTAAGAAGTAATACGCCTTGAGAAGCCCAGCGTTCCAGATTGCCACTTTGTGGGATTTCGATACCGAGATCGGTTTTGAGTTCGGCAAAGATGTTTTGGAGGGATGGTGGTTGTGGGATTCCATCTGCAACAGAGAAACACAATCCGTTGGCCTGTCCAGGACCATGATAAGGATCTTGACCAATGACAACCACTTTTACATCGGGAAACGGTGTATGGTCGAAAGCCGAAAATATTTGTTTTCCAGGTGGATAGCAACGGTGTGATTTGTATTCTGATTTTACAAACTGAATCAGGTTTTGAAAATAGGGCTTGTCAAATTCCGAAGCCAATTGTTCATGCCAAGTAGGTTCTATGGTTACAGACATTATATTTGTACTTTTGCGCTCATAAAATACCTTGGAGCAAGCCCACGGGGCATTTGTAAAAAGCTATTTTTTGATTTCGAGCTAAACATTGCTCGATTATTGAGTAAAATTACACAAAAACCCTTTGTAGATCGCTTCATTTATGATCAAGATCGATAAAAAAACACTTCAGGATCTAGAATTCCCAACGACCTTGCAGCAGGTTTCCAGCCACTGCATTACCGAATTGGGAAAGGAAGCTGCGTTGGGTATTGTTCCGTATAAGAGCGAGGAAGAAATAAAGGACGAATTGCACAGGGTTAGGGAGTTTACCGCCTCTTTCGAGAATGAAAACGGCATCCCAAACCATGGCTTCGAAGCCATAAGCAACGAATTAAAACTATTGGGTATAGAAAACAGCACCTTGGAGGTTTCTGGGTTCCGCCGCATCCTTTCGGTTTCCGAAACGACCAAAACATTGCTTAAGTTCTTCAAAAAATACGAAGAGTTTTATGTGTATTTAAGCGAGTTCTCCCAAAAGATCACTTTTACAAGCCTTATTTCCGATGCCATTCACAAAGTATTCGATCGCTACGGGGATGTTAAAAACGAGGCTTCGCCTGAGTTGGCTAGCATACGAAAACGACTCAATGTCGTGAAAGGACAGATCAATTCATCTTTTTCCAAAGCCCTTTCCCACTATGCCCAAAAGGACTATTTGGATGAAATTCGGGAAACGGTCGTGGATAATCGTAGGGTTCTTGCTGTTCGGGCCATGCACCGAAAGAAAATAAAAGGGGCTGTCTTGGGAAGTTCCAAAACAGGGAGCATTATTTACATAGAACCTCAGGAAACCCTTGAATATGCTAACGAGTTGAGCAACCTTATTTATGAGGAATTGGAGGAGGTGAAAAAGATTCTAAAAGAACTCACCGAATATATTCGTCCGTATCAGCAGTTGTTGGATCAGTACCAAAACTATTTGGTAACCGTGGATACTTGGCACGCCAAGGCGAAATATGCCATTGAAATAAATGGAGCCTTGCCCATTTTAACCAAAGACAAGCGTTTGTTCCTTAAAGATGCCTTTCATCCCCTACTACTCTTAGCTAACAAAAAGCTACGGAAGAAAACATTCCCACAAACCATAGCGCTTCACCAAGAAAACCGAATTATTGTTATTTCGGGACCCAATGCGGGAGGAAAAAGTATCACGCTGAAAACTGTTGGATTATTGCAACTCATGCTGCAGAGTGGAATGCTCATTCCTGTGGATCCGTTAAGTGAATTCTGCTTTTTCGATAGAATCCTTACCGATATTGGGGATAATCAATCTATCGAAAATCATCTAAGTACCTACAGCTACCGCCTAAAGAAGATGAACCAGTTCTTGAAGAAGTGCAATGCTAAGACCTTATTCCTTATCGATGAATTTGGAACCGGAAGTGATCCTGAATTGGGAGGTGCCTTGGCAGAGACTTTTTTAGAAGTTTTTTACGAGCGGGAAGCTTTTGGAATCATTACCACACACTACACCAATTTAAAGCTATTGGCTTCGGAACTCCCCTACACCACCAATGCCAATATGCAGTTCGATAGTAAAAGCCTGGAACCTGTATATAAACTTCAGTTGGGGGAAGCAGGGAGTTCATTTACGTTCGAAGTGGCACAAAAAAACGGAATCCCATACAGCCTTATCAACAAATCGAAAAAGAAAATAGAGCGTGGCAAGGTTCGGTTCGATAAAACCATTGCCAACCTTCAGAAGGAGCGCTCACAATTGCGGAAAACTTCGGCTTCCTTAAAAACGGAAGAAGAAAAAGCGCGCGAAGAAAGCAAGCAATTGGAACAGACCAACACCCGTATGCAGGAGAAACTGGAGCGCTATCAGGAAATCTTCGATGCCAACCAACGTTTGGTGCAATTGGGGAAGAAATTCGATGCCTTGGCTTTGGGGTATTTAAACAACAAACAGAAAAAACGTTTGGTGGACGAACTCATGAAATTGGTCATGGTAGAAAACAGCAAACGTAAAAAGAGCACGCCTAAACCCAAAGCCCAGAAAAAACAGGAAAAAGCCAAGGAACATGCTATCCGACAGGAAGTAGAACAAAAAGTAGCCCAGATCCGTAAAAAGAAGAAAAAGGAAAAAGAAGAAGCAAAAAAAGCACCACCACCCAAACCCAAGGTGATCTTAAAAGTTGGAGACCGTGTGCGGATGATAGACGGAAGGGCCATTGGAACCATAGATAGCATTGAGAAGAAAAAGGCAATCGTTAACTACGGAATGTTTACCACCAATGTAAGCTTGGAAGAGCTGGAAAAGGTTTCCTAAATCTACCCTATTTCTTTATCTCTACTATTTCCTAACTATCAGATTAAGAGATCAAAAAGTGTTAAATTAGTTAGAACATAAAGAATGGTATAAGGAACTTTCCATATATTCAGTGGTCTATCAATCAAAAAAAATGAAAAACCTATTTCTAATATTATTCTTATTAATATCCAGCACCTCCTTTAGCTCAGACCTTACATTATCAAAACCTATTTTTTATCTCGAAGATAGGGTTCCTTACGCCATATTCAATGTGAGTTGGGAGAATGCGTGGAATAACGAAAGAAACAACGATGGAGTGTGGATTTTCTTTAAATCGTTACTAAACCAAGGAGGTTATCGCCATATTAATGTGAGTAAATCTGGGCATTCGGTCGTTTCCAATTTTAGCGAGAATGATCTGGACTTGGAACTTACTGTTTCCAATGATGCTGTTGGAATGTTTTTGTCACCAAAAAACACGTATCGGGGGAAGATAGAAGTTTCTTTGAAAGTGATTCTGGACCTTCAAAGTTTTAGGGGGGTAAATCCCAGAAGGTCTACGTTAAACGTTTATGGAATTGAAATGGTAGAAATTCCCAAAGGCGGCTTTGAATTGGGCGACCCAGATACAACAGCCCTGGAATATGGTAGTTTCTATGAACCCAATAGGGAAGGTGAATTCAAAGGATTGGTCACCATTAATTCCGAAGACCAAGAATTAGAGGTTTCAAAGAGCGGGGATATTTATTATCAGGCGAAAGAAGGGTATGAAGGAGATCAAAAAGGCGTGATTCCCCCTTCATTCCCTAAAGGGTTTTCTCCTTTTTATGTTATGAAATATGAACCTACCGAGGGACAATATGTAGATTTTTTGAATAGCCTCGATTCTATTCAACGTACGGACAGACTAATCTTTAAAGAAGAAAACTATTATGCCCAAGGAGGTACCATAAGTGAAAAAGATGGTAACTTTTTCTCTTCCCACCCTAACAAACCATGTCTTTTTATGAGTTGGGATGATGCCATGGCATACGCAGATTGGTCTGGCTTAAGGCCCATGACGGAATTTGAATTTACCAAAGCTTCCCGCGGAACTTATAAAGCTAGTTCTGGGGATTTCCCTTGGGGAAATAACAATAAAGAAAAAATACAACGATACCCGAATGAAAATGGCAATCTGGTTATGATTAATGGTTGGGAAGAATCGAATCTCACTGAAAACACAAAGGAGTATTTTGGGGCATCGTACTATTGGGTCATGGATATGGCAGGTAGTATGTGGGAAAGGGTTATTACTGTTGGTCATGAGAATGGGAGAAGTTTCACAGGAACAAATGGCGACGGAACTTTATCTCAGCAGGGTTCTGCAGATACTGTAAATTGGCCTGTTGGCATTGAAAATTCGGGAGGTATTGGTTTTAGGGGAGGCGGATTTTATGGATACAATAGATCGTATCATAATTACAATCCCTTTAGCCCTGTGGCATATAGAACCTATGGAGGTTGGCATGGAAGCATGAGAACAAATTCTTATGGAACAAGGTTTGTTAGAAGCACGCCAAGATAACAGAGCAAAATAAAGCGTATATTAGTATATGAATATCGAACACAGGGTGTTTGTATCAGCTTAGAAGTCTAATCATTAAAAATTCGAATTATGGAAAGAGTTTGGTTCATAACAATAGCTGCAGTGATTTTTTTGATATTGGCTTTTCTTTTCTACAAAAGTATAACGGCTTACGTCAACAAAACCTATGGTAACAAGTGGTTGAAGATTTGGGGAAACAAAATTTATTTTTGGCAAAGCTGGTTGTTTGTTAGCCTGGCTAGCACCGCTTTGATCATGTATGTCCTACATTCCTCTAACATTGTTACTATTTAGAAATAAACCAACAGCCGATACCAAGTTGTTGAATTTACAACTTACGGTACCGACTGCTTCGAAAACTTGGTTTAGTATCTAATTACATTGTATCTGGTCTATTTCTGAAGGCGCCCCGAAGATATCACCGCCCGTGAAGTGATAGCAGTATTTTAAAGTCCAAATACCGACTTAAAAAGAAATTGAATTTGGATAAGGACGAAGACTTAAACATTTTCTTAGGCAAATTATAAACGCATGCATTGTATCTTTGTAATGAACAAACCCAAATTACAATGACCGAGAATTCAGAAAAGAGTATCATTCTCTTCGATGGTGTTTGCAACCTCTGCAACAGCTCGGTCACGTATGTTATAAAAAGGGATAAGAAGAACCGATTCAAATTTGCTGCACTGCAAAGTGATATAGGGAAGGAATTGATTACTACCCATGGTATTGATACCAACAAGGTGGATTCCATTATTTTAATTGAAAACGGTAAAGCTTATACCAAATCTACTGCCGCATTGCGCATCTCTAGGTACTTGGGAGGTGCATATCCCTTAATGATGATTTTTATGATCTTTCCGCCTTTCCTCAGAAACATAGTGTACGATTGGATTGCCAGAAATAGATACAAATGGTATGGGAAAAAGGAAAGTTGTATGATTCCTACTCCAGAACTGAAATCCAAATTTTTATAGAGTGTTACTTTAAATTCTGAAGAATAAACTCCAGGGTCTTATTGGAGTTTTCATTCTTGTCGAAGGCGAAGTTCTTGTAGGCAATAGATTCTGCCAAGCCTTCTTTTTGCCATTTTTTAATGACGTCTACCTGCTCCAAGCATACTTTCCCGGTAAGAAGGGGATCTAGGTTTTTTTCGGTTTGGTAGTAATCGTATATTTTTTTGAGGCCTGTTAAGTAGAGGTAGTCTTTGGTAAAACCTCCTCCACGGTGTGCTCGTAGTGTAATATTATAAGCTTCTTCCCTATTCAGTTTGTATTGGTTGTGCAACAAATCGAAGGTGTCACAGAAATTGAATCCTTTACGTAAACTGTCGATGGCCAGTACACGGTACGAAAGTTCCTTAAGACGATATAAGGTAAGACAACCGCTCATATACTCACTAAAAACGGCCAATCCTTCTTGTGTTTCTACATTTTTCGGAAAACCACTCTTAAATATTTTAAGCGGTTGTTCCATTCCGTTATAAGTCGTAACCAAATGCACACCAATTTCGTGATTTGCCAATACTTTAAGTTGGTTGGCACTAAACCGGTGGTTTTTTTTCAGTAAAAGCGTTTGGGTATTGTTCTGTACCATGGCAGCGGCAGAAATCTTGTTGGAAAACTTCAGTTTAAACGGAAAGTCGTATCGCTTGGTAAACTCCTCAAAATATTGGGAAGCTTCGGTAGCATTAAAAACCGGGAACATTTCCTGATTGTAGGCTTCGTCCTTAAAATGAAGGATAAAACGGGCATTCTCTACATCTTTTTCTGTAGGTGTACCGAAAGACTTTAATGAATTGTAATAAAATTTTGGTCCTTTTCCTATGGTTTCTATACACTCTATGAGTCCGGAATAGTCATAAATAACATCCTTGTAAAACGCCCTAGTTTCTTCATCCTTGATGCTATCAACATCTTGGGAAAACAGCTCTTGCTGCAACTTATAGGCATTAAAATCTATCTTACGGTAATGGAAACTTGGATTTACATTGTATTTGGAAGCAAAGAAGTTTCGTTTTTCCTGCTCAATATTGGTAGGGTTAATATAATTAAGCAGTTCTATCTTCTTCACCAACCGATCCAGATTGGTATCGATCTTAAATAAGTTTGGATGATTTATTACAATGGTTTCCGGGTACGTCATACTACATTTTATGAACATTGTAAAAGGCTTCTGCGTGCG
>JANQKN010000102.1 GCA_028281065.1 Flavobacteriaceae bacterium
GTCTGGTTGTCAAATTATATTGACCTTTATATTCAAAATTGGTTAGCACAATGAATGGATCATTGTTTTTAGGAGGAAAGTGGTACAAATATCCGTCACTCATTCAAAAAATAAAACAGGATTTTTCCTGTTTTCGATAACTCCCCCAAAACACTGGCTTAAAGGGGGTTTCGGAGTCCCTTCAACCCCTTGAAACATACCACCCTAGGATATCAACAATAAGCCCAGGGTGGATATTAAAATTGTGGGGACGGTACAAATGTACCATCTGTATCTATTTTTTAAATGCATAAAGTCATAAACGGTCGGTTTCAGGTAACAAACGATGGTTTATTGGGAAGAACGGTAATTATCAGCTCTTTGGATTGTTCAAAATGATTAGGGCTGCTATAACGCCGGGCACCCAACCACAGAGGGTAAGAAGGATTACAATTAAAATAGAACCGTAACCTTTATGATTATGAAGTATACAGTTTCTTGGCTGAACTTATAGATTATTCAATTTACGTTCTTCGCTTATTTCCCCTTCTATGTTGTAATAGGCCACAATTTCTTTAATAGCATTGCCTTCAAAGACATACCATTCGCTCACTTCCAACCGAAAATCACCTTGTACGGCCGTATAACGGACACAAGCCCGTTCTTCTTCGTACATCCCTTCATGGATTACAAAACGATACCCCAAGAATTTGTCCCGGTTATCCTCTACCAATTGCATATAGGCATCTTTCCCATCTATAGTTCCGTACGGGCTGGTGTGCTTAAAATCTTGGGTAATAGGAATGTTGTGGAAATCTCCTTGTTCCCATACACCGAACCATTTCTTTACAAGTTCACGGGCTTTCATAGTACACCTACTGAAGTAAGAAGCCAGTATCCAAACAGTAGAGCTCCGATTACAGCGACTCCAATCGCCAATCGCTGTTTTCTTTTCTCCAATTCACTTTTTTGACGTATGCCTTCTTTGATGGATTCCATGATTTCGGGTTGAACCTCGGTATCAGCTATGCCCTCACCATCTTTGTACATACCCATAAAATCTGGCTTTTTATACTTCACTTCCTTTTTAGAACGAAGCATCTTTACCCGTTGATTGTGGGCTCCTAATCTTCCGTACGTACCGTCTACCATTTTTGAATATTCTTTGGATTACCCTTAAAGATAAGGATTTTCACTAAGTATTTACTTCGGGTTAAACGACAATTCAAGAATTTCGTCCGATTCCAGTTTACGCCACTTTGCTATAAGTTGCTTAAGTTTTTCAAAAATCTGGTCAAGTTTATTTGCATCCAATGCCTCGGGATAAGCCAATTCGTTTTCCTTCAGAATGGTTTTTAGGGCATTCAAAAAATCGACACTATCATCTCCTTGGTAGAGGGACACCATAAGCAAATTCACAATATGTTCTGTTTGCAATGATTCAACGGGCAAGTTAGCAGGAATTAAAGCTTCTGGGCGCTGTTCTCGAGGCAACTCGAAGTCTTCTATATTGTAGCCTTCGGCGAGTAAACCATAAAAGGCACAGGAAAAGCCCAATTCGGTTTCTACTACATAATGCGCCAAATCGTGGATCTCTATTTCCCTCTGCAATTGGGTCCATGTCCTTGTCCCGTCTTCCCTAATGCAGGTTAACACACTGGGTTTTTGGGTTCCTTTTTTAAACTGAAGTTTCATCGCTTTCTTATTATACTGTATTACACATACAAATCGCCCTGTAGGTATTTAATTCCTGTATCGATAACCACAGTGACTATTTTCTTCCCTGGTCCCAATTGTTTAGCTCTCTGAAGGGCTGCCCATACATTGGCTCCCGAAGTGGCTCCGCCAAAAACCCCTTCCTTTTGGGCCAATTCGTTGGCTGTTTTATAAGCATCTTCGTCCGTTACGGCTATCACCTCATCGATTAGGTCCTTTCGTAAAATGGAAGGAACAAATGACAGGCCAATCCCTTCCAGTTTGTGGGTCCCACCGGTATCCCCGCCCGAGATATTCCTAACATGATAGGGCTCTACCCCAACGGTTCGTAGGTTAGGGATGTGTTCTTTTAAAACTTCGGAGTTTCCAGAAATACAGCCTCCACCGCCTACAGCCATCACAAACTCATCAATATCGGTACCCAGTTCGTCTAGAATTTCACGCCCCATAGCATGGTATCCCCGTTTGTTATCGGGATTGTTGATCTGATCCGGCCAAAAGGTATTGGAATCCTGAATAAGCTCCTTGGCCCGTGCAATCATCCGGTTGATTACATCGGCCGTAAGCACATCTTTTTCGGCATGTACAATTTCTACCGTGGCGCCAAATGCCCGCATGGTTTGTAGTTTTTCGGCTGCAAAACCATTGGAGGAAACAAAATGGGCTTCATATCCTTTTTTGGCACACACCATCGCTAAAGAACTTCCTGTGCTTCCACCTGTGTATTCCACGATTTTCATTCCCTTTTTCAACTTTCCATTGCGTTCTGCCCCTTCGATCATGGAAAGTGCCATGCGGTCTTTCATACTTCCTGTGAGATTGGCACCTTCGAACTTTACATACACATCGGCCATGTGTCCATGGGTAAGCCGTTCCAGTTTTATAAGTGGGGTGTTTCCTATTCCTTTCATGTTTTGGTGTGTCTAGCCTTAGATGGATTAAAATCGTAATGCATTTCAAATATAGTGGAATGTCTAGATAGTGGAATGTGTTGAGATCACAAAAAGGATTACTTCGTGTTCCTTGCAAAGCTCCACTTTGAAATCCGAAAAAGAAACTTTCGCCACATTCCAAAAAAGAAGCGAGCTCCATTTTTGGAACTCGCTCGTTTTCACCTTTTTTTCGGTTTATTCGTGACCCCGGGAGGATTCGAACCCCCAACCCTCAGAGCCGAAATCTGATATTCTATCCAGTTGAACTACGGGGCCTTATATTCGGCTTAGGCCAATCTTTGTTTTACAATGGTAGAAATGGTTTTTCCATCGGCCTTACCCAACAGTTTCCCATTGGCCATTCCCATGACTTTCCCCATATCCTTCATAGATGAAGCACCGGTTTCTGCTATAATAGCATCCACTACCTTGGCAATCTCCTCTTCGCTCATCTGCTCAGGCAAAAACTGTTCGATCACTGCTGCTTGAGCAATTTCGGGACCTGCTAAATCCTCACGTCCTTGTTCGGTAAAAATAGCCGCGCTGTCCTTGCGTTGCTTCACTAATTTCTGCAACAGTTTTATCTCCTGATCTTCCGAAAGCTCTGCTTTGGCACCACTTTCGGTCTGAGCCAACAACAAAGCGCTCTTCACAGCACGCAATGCTTCCAATGCCGTGCTATTCTTCTCTTTCATGGCCGTTTTCATGGCCTCCATAATCTGCTTTTGTAAACTCATAATGCAAATATTAAAACAGACCGCGAAGATAGACAATATACCCTTATAATAAAAGGAATTGCGTTATGTAGATAAAAAGGAAATAGACAAACTACATATTCGGTAAAACATCCAATCCTATAGCATCATTATACGTAGCTGGCACTTCGTGACGCACATTGTAGTTTACCTGCATAAGGTCCACAACAGCTTGTCTACCTGCAGGTGTGACATCGGAACTTATATTGCCAATACACTCCAACATGGATTTCGCCCCTGTGCATCCTCCGTAGGTACTATTAAAAGTATACAACGAGTCTTTCTTAAATGCAAAAGCCCCTGCTTCCCTACTGGCAAAAGAAGTTGTATAGTTGGTTAATTCATAGGTATTCGTATCGTAATCGAATACTTTCATGCCTGGGTTGTTACCATGATTTACTGTAACTCCAGGGGTAGAAATGCACAACTCGATCAATTCGTTGTTTTTGTTGAAAACCCGCTTTAATTCGTCCATATGGGTATGACTGGTCATAATACCTGTTACCTGTTCTTTATAATCATCCACGAAAGTGACAAACTGATCCACATAGGTCTTCCCATTGCTCAATGTATCTGCAGTACTTTCGCGCCAGAATTTCTTACCGTGGTATCCATCCCTTCCAGGCGGTATGTGCATGGCAATGATCACTTTTTCGTTATTGGCTTTGGCTTTGGCCAATTGTCCTCCCATCCAGTCGAACTGATCCTGGGCAGCCGTATATATGTTGATATGATCTTCGCTGAAGTATCTTTTTGAAAGGATCACTGTATTCAGCATAATCACCTTTAAATTAGAAGCTCTCGTACTGTCCTTCCCCAACGGATAGGCCGAATAATAGCCTAAAGTAGCATTCCCCTCCCGCTGAAAATAGGAAGTTTGCTTTGTTCCTTTAATAATAGGCCAGTCCTTGGTTCCTTGGGTATCCAACGTAAAAGGCGTAATGGTATCCTGCGCCTTTATGTAAGAAAAAGAGGCATAATCCCCACCATAACCATCGTTATTACCTGGAAGGTACAATAAGGGGACATTGGTGGAATCCGAAATGGCCCGTAAGCCAGCCAGTACAGATCCAATATCACCATGTATCCTGCTGGGGATGGAATCCTGCGGTACTTTCTTCCCCAAACAGGTATCATCGGAATGCACGGGCAGATCGCCCAGATACAGGATAAATCCAGGATTCTTTTCTTTTATTAGGGATGTAAACTTTGCTTGGGCCGAGTTCCAAAGGATCGTTCCAGTATCGCAACCATAATCTACCGAGGGAACCGCATCGTCCAAATGAATATCGGAAATGGTCATAAATGTAGCGGTTGCAGTAGTATCTACATCGATCAATTTTTCTTCATTCTCATCTTCAGGCTGGGAAGGATTCTTTTCCTTGCAAGAAAAGGAGGAAGCACAAATAACGAGGATTAAACTTAGTATCAGTAGATTTTGAATACGATTTTTCATGGTTAGTTAGTTTAGTGAAACATACTCATTTTTAAGCATTTGTAAATCTAACCATCGTAACGGAGGTTTACATTACGTAGAAATACTTAAAAAGCCGAACGCGGTTGCATTCGGCTTTTTATATAGTAGAAACGGCTTAGTTCAAGAAAAAACCTTCCAAGCCGAAACCTGAAAGGTCCGCAGACATGCGGTCTTGAGGAGTTAAACCGTTAGTCTACATTATCGTGTAAGAAAGAATTATTAGTCCTTAGGTCGATATCGTCATCGTCGTCAGTACTTACCGAAGTCCTTGAGATGGATGTATCGCTGGAATCCACATCTTCCAATTCTATCCCTGCCCTTTTATAAGCAGGCTCTTTCTCTATGTCGTCAATTTTTGAAGCACTGTTCCTAAACTTATAATTGAACTCCTTCATTTTTCGCTTTCGCTCTTCGGTTCTATCCTTAAGCAATTTGGAAATAGGTGAGTTCAACGGATCTGCAGGTGCGTCTTCATCCGATTCGATTTCAGTTTCCTCTACAGTTCGTGTTTCGAACACAACTTCTTCCTCTTGGACGGAATTTGGCTTTGCACCTAACAGTTCGTCTTCTTTTTCTTGGTAATCATCTAAGCTATAGCGCTTAATGCCCTCTTCGGTCACTTCGGTTACAGGAACAACTTCTATGGGATCGTTTACTTCAATATCCTCTATCTTCCGCACCAACAGTTCTGGTTCTTCCTCTTGCATTTGGGTTTCGGCAGCAAGGGGTTTCTTTTCGGAAGAGCTCCCCGAATTAATGGGAAGGTCGAACATTAACATCTGCTCTTCGATTTCGTTCTGCTCGGTTCGAGTAGCCTGAACTTCTATCATTTCTTCCTCTTCGGCATCATCATCTGCAGATACGATCACAAAGTCGTTTACATCGATCTGATTGATCTGAACTTGTTCAAATTCTGCCAAATAGTGGATATCTATCAAAGTAGACTCTACTTCAATGTTCTTTATGAGTTCGGATGTTTCTATATACCCTTCAAAAGGAAGCTCTTTCTGAACAGGTCCCTTTTTGGCCATTGGCTTGTCTTCTTCCTCATCGAAAAGAAGGGTATGCCTAATAATGGGGGCTTCTTCTTTTTTCTGAACTGGAACCTCCACCACTTTGGCATCGGGCATTAAATTATGCTCTGCTTTCTGCTCATCCTCTAGGGTATGGATAATCTTTTTGGGATCTGTATTTACGATTTCGTCCTGCTGTTCTGCATTAAAACCTGTGGCAATTACAGTAATAGAGATAGCACCTTCCAAGGCTTCATCTTCCCCAACACCCATAATGATATTGGCACTGTGCCCTGCTTCTGCCTGGATGTGATCACTGATCTCTCCAATTTCATCGATGGTGATCTCTTCGGTTCCAGAAACAATAAGCAACAATACGTTTTTAGCTCCCTTGATCTTATTGTCGTTCAACAATGGGGAATCCAAGGCCTTCGAAATCCCCTCTTGGGCACGGTTGGCACCACTTGCACTGGCACTTCCCATAATAGCGGTTCCACTGTTGGCCAATACGGTTCTGGCATCACGCAAGTCGATATTCTGCGTATAGTGGTGGGTAATTACCTCTGCAATCCCCCGCGCTGCTGTGGATAATACTTCATCGGCTTTGGAGAACCCTGCTTTAAAGCCAAGGTTACCATATACTTCCCTTAGTTTGTTGTTATTAATTACAATAAGGGAATCTACATTTTGGCGCAGTTTTTCTACCCCGATCTGCGCTTGTTCGTTTCTTATTTTTCCTTCGAACTGAAAGGGAATGGTTACAATACCTACGGTAAGGATATTCAATTCCTTGGCCATCTTGGCAATAATAGGAGCAGCTCCTGTTCCGGTTCCCCCTCCCATTCCGGCAGTAATAAAAATCATTTTGGTGTTGGTCATCAACATATTCTTGATGTCTTCAACACTTTCCACTGCCGCTTGCTCGCCAATGGAAGGATTAGCTCCAGCTCCCAGCCCTTCGGTTAGGGAAACCCCCAACTGGATTTTAATGGGAACGGGGCTGTTTTCCAAAGCTTGGGCATCGGTATTGCATATCACAAAGTCCACACCTTTTATGCCTTGGCTAAACATATGGTTAATGGCATTGCTTCCTCCTCCACCTACACCAATTACCTTGATGACATTGGACTGATTCTTGGGCAGATCGAATGAAATATTATCAAATTCTGTGCTACTGCTCATACATTTCTTTTTTGTGAGGTTATCCCCTCATGGGGGTTGTCTAGTTAGTTGCGTCTTGTCTAGTTTATATCGTTCTATTCGGCATTGTCCAAAAACTCTTTGAACTTTTCTGCCCATTTGTCAAAAAAGCGTTTTCGCTCTTTTGGGGTGTCATTTTTAATCTCGGTTTCTTCGGCCTCCAACTCTTCTTCTGCTTCTGCAGGTACAGTGGCTTCGTGGGTCATCTTGGCTTTCTCCAACTGTACACTCTTCTCTTGAGTCTCCAAGCTGTTCATCACCAAGCCAACAGCTGTGGCGTACATAGGGCTCGTAGTTTCGCTATCACTATCCCCAGCCAAATGTTCGTTGGGATAACCCACACGGGTATCCATTCCTGTGATGTACTCTACCAATTGCTTTAAATGGCGCAATTGGGATCCTCCTCCAGTAAGTACAATTCCTGCAATGAGTTTTTTCTTCTGTTCTTCGTGCCCGTAATTCTTTATTTCCAAATACACCTGCTCTACAATTTCCACCACACGGGCATGGATGATCTTGGAAAGGTTTTTCAGCGTAATTTCCTTGGGTTCCCTTCCACGTAATCCCGGGATGGAAACTATTTCATTGTCTTTGTTTTCGCCAGGCCAAGCAGAACCGAATTTAATCTTCAACAGTTCAGCTTGTTTCTCGATAATGGAACAGCCTTCTTTGATGTCTTCGGTAATTACATTACCTCCAAACGGAATTACGGCTGTATGACGAATGATGCCATCTTTAAAAATGGCCAAGTCGGTGGTTCCACCTCCTATATCGATAAGAGCCACACCGGCTTCTTTCTCTTCTTGGCTCAATACAGCATTGGCCGATGCCAAGGGTTCCAAGGTAATGCCCGAAAGATTGATTCCTGCACTTTTTACACAGCGCCCAATGTTTCGTATGGACGATACCTGACCAACAACCACATGGAAATTGGCTTCCAACCGTCCTCCGTACATCCCTATGGGTTCTTTTATTTCTGCTTGTCCGTCTACTTTAAAATCCTGTGGTAATACATGAATAATCTCTTCTCCTGGAAGCATCACCAACTTATGTACCTGATTGCACAAACGATCTATGTCCTCTTCATCGATCACTACTTCACTGTCTGGCCTTGTAATGTAATCGCTGTGCTGCAAGCTTCGTATGTGCTGTCCTGCAATCCCTACCACCACATCTTCTATCTTCATCCCCGAAGAGGTTTCCGCATCTTGGATTGCTTGTTGAATGGATTGAATGGTCTGCGTAATGTTGTTTACCACCCCACGGTGCACACCCAAGCTTTTGGACTTTCCTATGCCCAAAATCTCCATTTTACCATATTCGTTCTTGCGCCCGATCATGGCCACGATCTTCGTGGTTCCTATATCCAACCCTACAGCAATACTGTTGTTTTCCATGACTTATTTTTTTGTCGCTACCACCTGACTTCCGAACTGTAAGTCTACCAAGCGATAACTCGTAAGCTTATCGTCTCTTTTTGCTTTTTGATAAAAAGCTTTAAAGTTTTGAAACTTCTTATCTATATCTTCCATTTTGCCCAACCGAACATTAAAATCCATCTTCCGCATTTCGAAATCTATAATCCCGTTTCGTTTTTTATGAATTCCCACTACGCTTTTATTCATAAAATCGTCATTACGAATCGCAAGCAACAATGGGGTCAACTCTGTAAAATTTGTTTTGGACGACCCTGTTATGATAGGAACCCGTGCTGCATACACAGTGGAAAGCGGCATTTTTTTCCCATCCTCGTCTACATAGTAACTAGGATTATCGGCCACTCGGGCAATGGGGTTCCGTTGTTCTATTTTCGCACCTAATTCCCCATCCACAGTTACAAAAACCTGAGCATCACGTACCATAGGGTTTTGCAACAACCTAGATTCCATCTCTTTCAAAACTAAAGTTTCTTTAGTGATGCTCGTAACACTGTCCTCATTTTGTATTAACAATTTATTAACCGCAGAAACGGTGATGAAAGGGTTGTTCTCATCGGTGAAATGAATGTCCAATCCCGTTAATTTTCTGCCCTGATTCCTTATATGGGTAAAACCGTAGAGAACCCCTACCAATACAAGCAATATCACTAACCGTATAACGCTCCACTTACCCTTCATCTTGTATGTATTTGGTTACTTTATCTACTTCTGCCCCAATATCTCCAGCGCCTACAAGCAGTTTTACTTTACAATGGGATCTATACACATATTCCGGCAGATCATTTTTTGAAATCACCTTTGCTTTTCCGCTTTTCATCTTATCACACAACCATTGCGAAGTAACTCCAGGTATGGGTTCTTCCCGAGCAGGATAAATATCCAACAAAAACACCTCGTCGAACCGTTCCAAACTCTCAACAAAACCTGTAGCAAAATCCTGGGTCCGGCTATAGAGATGGGGTTGAAAAACAATAAGGGTTTTCTCGCCAGGATACATCTCGGAAACTGCTTGATGCAAAGCATCCAACTCGGTGGGGTGGTGGGCATAATCGTCTATAAGCACACCATTGTCTTTGCGTATTTTGTACGAGAACCGTCTTTCGACTCCTTTAAAACTAAATAAAGCTTTGGGCAGGCAGGAAGTTGGGGTTCCAGCGAAGATCGCCATACCCAAAGCTGTTACCGCATTGTGTAGGTTATGATGTCCAGGGAGTAAAAACGTAAGGTCTTTTACTATCTCGTTGGGAGTCTTTAGGTCGAATACATAGGATCCGTTTTCTATTCTAATATTTTGAGCCTCGAAATCGGCAGGTTCGTTAATGCCTACGGATTGTCCTTCGAGAGGTAGTCCGTTTTTGTAAAACAACTGGTCTTTCTTGGGTAGCAATCCCACAAATTCCTTAAACGATGCTTCTATGGAGTCGCTGTCGCCATAAATATCCAAATGATCGGCATCCATAGAGGTAACACAGGCAATATCGGGGCTTAGTTGAAGGAACGATCGGTCAAACTCATCGGCTTCCACCACCGTAATTTCGGTTCCTTTGCTAATAAAATTGGAATGATAGTTTTCTGCAATTCCACCCAAAAAAGCGGTTACGGGCATGTCGCATTCGGCCAACAAATGTCCCAGAATTGCCGAGGTGGTTGTTTTTCCATGAGTTCCTGCTACAGCCAAACAAAGGGTACCCTTTGTTACCTCACCCAAAAAACGGGCCCGTTTCATTACAGTATAGCCTTGTTCGTTAAAGTAGTTGAGAATTTCATTGCTCTTAGGGATGGCAGGGGTATACACCACCATGGTATTTTCCTTTTGCAATTTTTCGAAATTGATCTCAGAAATAGCATCGGTAAAGGTAATTTCCATGCCTTCGGAAATAAGTTCGTTGGTCAGCTTGGTTGGGGTTTTATCGTACCCAAAAACCGTTTTGCCCAATCGCAATACATAGCGCGCCAAAGCGCTCATCCCGATACCTCCTATACCGACAAAATAAATGTGCTGTATGTCTTTTAACTCCTTCAAGCGCTCAATAGTTTTTCGATTTCTTCAACGATATCCCTCGTGGCATTGGGCTTGGCCAATTTCTTTATGTTTTCCGAAAGAAGCTGTTGTTTTTCAGCGTCGTTCAAAACCTTCGAAAAAGTGGTTTCAAACTGCGTTTCCAATTCGTTTTCTTTCAGCAGTAACGCAGCCTCTTTTCCAACAATGGCCTGGGCATTCTTTGTTTGATGGTCTTCGGACACATTGGGTGAAGGAATAAATATGACAGGTTTTCCCACCAAGCACAGCTCAGAAACCGAAAGTGCCCCCGCACGGGAAATGATGATATCTGCCGCCGCATAGGCCAAATCCATACGGTTCAAAAAAGCGTGTACTTTTATATTTTCAGTAGTATTCTCCTTGTACTTTTCGAAATAAAATTTTCCGCACTGCCAGATCACCTGAACCTCATTCGATTCGAAAAATGAAAGCTCGTCGTGGATTAAACTGTTTATTTTTCCGGCCCCCAAACTGCCTCCCAATACCAGTAAGGTCTTTTTATTGGGATTTAACTCAAAGAAGGCTAGCGCATCGCCTTTCTTGGAAGAAACATCCAACAAATCCTGTCGTACGGGATTTCCTGTAAGTACGATTTTTTCACTAGGGAAAAATCGCTCCATTCCTTCGTAGGCAGTGCATATTTTTTTGGCCCTACTGCTCAACCACTTATTAGTGATTCCTGCATGGCTATTCTGTTCTTGTATCAAACTGGGAATGCCTTTCTTGGAAGCTACCCTTAGCAAGGGTGCACTGGCATACCCACCCGTTCCAATAGCAGCATCGGGTTTGAATTTTTTAATAATGGCTTTCGATTTCCACAAACTTGAAAGTAATTTGAAAGGAAACATCAAATTTTTAAGGTTCAGGCTACGTTGTATCCCCGAAATCCACAAACCCACAATTTCATAGCCTGCCTGTGGCACTTTTTCCATTTCCATCCTATCCTTGGCCCCTACAAATAAGAACTCTGCTTTTGGGTAGCGCGATTTTAGTTCATTGGCAATAGCGATGGCTGGATAAATGTGACCCCCGGTACCGCCACCACTTATAATAAACCGATATGTTTTGTCCTCTTTCAAATGGTTTCGCTTAAAATATCCAATGGATTTTCTTCTTCTGTGTTTTTTACTTGTACTTCCCGCTTGGCACTTACACTCAATACCATTCCCATGGCCAAACAAGTCATCCAAATAGACGTTCCCCCACTACTTATTAAGGGCAATGTTTGTCCAGTTACGGGAAACAATTCTACTGCTACGCCCATATTGATCAATGCCTGGAATATGATCGGTAATCCCACACCTATCACCAGCAGTTTTCCGAAGAGCGATGTGCTTTTATGTACTACGATCACTAATCGGAACAGTAGCAATAAGTACAATAACAAGAGGAATAGCCCCCCCGCCATTCCAAACTCCTCTACAATGATGGCGTAGATAAAATCGGAAGAAGATTGTGGCAAAAAGTTTTTCTGAATGCTTTTCCCCGGACCAAGACCTGTAAGTCCTCCTGAGGCTATAGCTATTTTTGCTTTTTCTATCTGGTAATCGGCCTCAGTATCCTCATTATCCACGAAGTTCTTAATTCGGTTTTCCCAGGTTTGCACTTTAAGGGAAAGTGAGTCGATCCCTGCTACTTTAGCAAAGCCATAGAATACCCCTAACGCAATAACCCCTGCCATTAAAATAACACCCAAATACTTTAGGGGATACCCCCCAATAAACATTAGGACACAGATCATGGCAAAAATGATCGCCGTAGTAGAAAAGTTGGCAGGCAAAATAAGCCCTAATACCAAAAATACTGGCAACCACAAAGGCAACAGTGTCTCTTTGAAAGTGACTGTTTTGTCTTTAATCCTAGAGAGGTAGCGCGCCACATAGGTCATTAAAACCACAGCTGCTAATGTAGATGTCTGGAACGTAACCCCTACAAAGGGAACCCGTATCCATCGGCTGGCGTTTGCCCCTCCAATCGTGGTTCCTTGACTCAGGGTAATGAGCAATAAGACCACTACCACAGGCAACGCAATAATGGAAAGTCCTTTAAAATAATTGTATGGAATCCTATGGATTCCGTAGAGGATAGCAAATCCCAGTAAAAGATGTGCGAAGTGTTTTAGCAAGAACTTAAGGGTATTGCCATCGCCATACAGATACGCCAAATTACTACTGGCACTGTATACGGGCAAGAAGGAAAACAATGCCAAAAGCGCCACGACTGCCCAAATAGCTCTATCCCCTTTTATGTTCTGAAAAATGGTTCGCACCCCTTACTTATTTATAAATTTCTTACAGCTTCTTTAAATTGTCTACCGCGTTCTTCGTAGTTTTCGAATAGATCGAAACTGGCACCGGCGGGCGATAGCAATACATTTTCCCCTTTTTCCGCCAAACGATAGGCTACTTGAACCGCATCGTTCATGCTTTGGGTCTCCACGATCATATCTACCGCATTGCTAAACGACCTTACAATCTTTTCATTGTCTACCCCTAAGCAAACAATGGCTTTAATCTTTTCGTTCACCAAAGGCAAAAGTTCACTGTAATCGTTCCCTTTATCCACCCCTCCAACAATCCATACCGTAGGCGCTTCCATGCTATCCAAAGCATAGAACGTTGCATTTACGTTGGTAGCCTTGGAGTCGTTGATGTACATCACCTTATTGATCTTCAGGACTTTCTCCAAACGGTGCTCCACTCCCTGAAACTGTTCCAGGGACTGGCGAATGGTTTCTTTCCGAATCTGCAATAAAGTAGCAACGGTAGAGGCAGCCATGGCATTTTTTACATTGTGTTTTCCTTGTAATCCTAATGTGGCAATTGGCATAGTATTTTTTTTGTTGTTTATGGTTATTTGTATTTCTTCATTTTTAATGCTGGCTCCGTTTTCAATGTCCTTGGTCAATGAAAAAGGTAGTTTCTGGGACTTAATGGGATGGTTTTTCAACCACTTCAAAATTTCTTCATCATCCCCATCGTATATGAAATAGTCTTCCTCGGTTTGATTCATGGTGATCCGAAACTTGGAAGCGATATAGTTTTCATACTTTCCTTCGTAGCGGTCCAAATGATCGGGACTTAGGTTGGTAAGCACTGCAATGTGTGGCGCAAACGTTTGGATACCATCCAACTGAAAGCTGCTCAACTCCAACACATAGTGTTCAGAATCCGCTTCGGCAACTTGCTGTGCAAAGCTGTCGCCAATGTTTCCTCCCAAAGACACATTTAATCCACCATCGGCCAACAATCTATGGGTTAGGCTGGCTGTGGTGGTCTTTCCATTACTTCCAGTAATCCCAACTATTTGAGCATTCGTAAATCTTGCTGCAAATTCTATTTCGGAGATCACAGGAATACCTTTCTCCACCAGCGCCCTTACTATAGGTGCGGTATTGGGTATCCCAGGGCTTTTCATTGCCAAATCGGCGCCAAGTATTTTTTCTTGCGAATGCCCTCCTTCTTCCCAGACTATTTCATGATGTACCAGAACTTGTTTGTACTGTTCCTTTATTTTTCCGAAGTCGGAAACAAAAACTTCGTATCCTTCTTTTTTTCCCAGCAAGGCAGTCCCTACTCCACTTTCTCCTGCTCCAAGCACCACCAGCCGTTTCATTATTTTCGATTGTTGATTTCTGACTTACGATTTCGCGTCGTTTTAATCGACGCTACCGTTATAGCCAAAAGTTCATTTGCTTCTTCATGAAGGCGCTTTATCTCACCCTTTTTCTTTTCTCCTATCTCCATAAATAACTCTAGAAAAAACATGCTTTCATCTGCCTCCTCTTCTACAATTTTCAGTTTATTGATAAAGTCAGCATTCGATTTCGCTCTACAGGCTGCCCTATAATTGGCCCCGACAGAACTTGAACTTCTAATTAGTTGATTGCAATAAGCATTGTATTCCCTGGAAACAGGAAACTCGTTGCATAATCTCCAGCAATCAATTGCAAATTTTTTAGTTCTATTTTTTAATACTTCTTTCATCAATAATTCGTCAATTTCAAATCGTAATTCGCAAATCGTTTTTATCGAATTTTAAGTGTTACTATCGTGAGCACTGCCAAAACAATCCCCACAATCCAAAACCGGGTAACAATCTTGCTTTCGTGATACCCCTTCATTTGGTAATGATGATGCAAGGGTGACATCTTGAATATCCTTCTTCCTTCACCATATTTCTTCCGTGTGTATTTAAACCAGCTCACCTGCATGACCACCGATAGGTTTTCCATGAGGAAAATTCCACAGAGGATAGGGATGAGCCATTCTTTTCGTATCGCTATGGCAATTACAGCTATAATCCCCCCAATGGTAAGACTTCCCGTATCGCCCATAAATACTTGGGCTGGAAAGGCGTTGTACCACAGGAACCCAATTAAGGCTCCCACAAAGGCCATAATAAAAATGGTAAGCTCTCCTATGTTGGGGATGTACATTACATTGAGGTAATCTGAAAAAATCACATTCCCCGATACCCAAGCAAAAATGGCCAAGGTCACCCCTATAATAGCCGATGTCCCTGCTGCCAAACCATCGATACCATCGGTAAGATTGGCTCCGTTGGATACGGCAGTAATAATGAATATCACGATAGGGATAAAGATCAACCAAGCGTATTTTTTATAATCCTCACCAGCCCAGGTCACCAACTTTTCGTAATTGATTTCGTTGCGGCTTACAAAAGGCATGGTGGTAAGTAGGGTCTTTTCAGCTTCGTTGAATTCGGTAGTGGTTCCTTCTTCCACTATTTCCTGATTGGTAACAGGATTCAGTTTTTCTGTCTTTACGGTTATATCTG
>JANQKN010000108.1 GCA_028281065.1 Flavobacteriaceae bacterium
GTATGCCATCTTGGCCTGTCGCCTATATTTGCGGATGTTTTTCCCGATGGCTTGGGAAAAAAGATCCTTGGGCTCTGGTTCTTGGCAGAGCGCTGGAAGGCTTACAAATATGAATAGGGTAAGTAGTATTTTACCCATAGGCAGATTAGATTAGGTGCTGTAAAAGTAACAAGATTTGTTAAAACGCTGGTTAGGAAATAGATAATTTGAGGTTATCCCATAGATGCGGTTCCTAAACAAAGCTGCCGATAGGAGGGGAGTTTATCGCATTCTTCGCCCACGTCCCCTTTGTCCGCCACCGTATTGCTGTCGGGGGATTCCAGCGCGTTTCATTTGCTGTTTCATCATTTTAATCTGTTCACCCAGCATATTGTGCTTGTCGAGCTTTTTGGCTTCAGATAAGAGCGATTCGGCCTCTCGCTTTCTGTTTTTACTCATGGCAATACCGGCAAGGTTCAGTTTTACCATGGCCATATCGGCACTCATGGACAAACCTAGCTTTTCGGCTTTTTTGAAATACTTTTCCGCTTCATTCATATTGGTTTGCGAAACCATAAGGCCATTGAGGTAATTGTAGTAGCCCTGCTGCTTGGTTACTAATGAACTTTCTGGATTGGGGATTCGGTCCAACCATTTTTTTGCGCCAACAAAATCCTGTTTTCTCAATCTTAGGAAAGCCAACAGGATCATTTCGTTCTTGTAGTAAAGGAACACAAAAATACCTGCCAATAAAATGAGCATAATACCATTGCCAATATTGCCTTCGTAAAACTGCCAAACCATGGCGGCAATACTTAATACAGCTAGGACTAATTTTATGTTTTTGTTGAACATGTGCTAGATTCTTTTGTAAGTTATGGTTGAAATAAGTTTGGTAGGAACCTCTGTTCCCATCATGATGGCGGTACCTTCTACCGATTGGTTTACGGAAACTTCCTTGGGGAAACCAGTGGTGGTTTCTATGGTAGCATTAGTTTGTTGATTGCCCGTAAGATCCATTGCCACATCGGCATCAGATCCATTGGCAAAAACAACAGGTGCCGTAGCAGTAATGGTAAACGTGGCATCGTTGTAATTTTCAAGGGTCCAGGTATTGTTGGCTGTTAATTCCCCAGAATAATCGTTTTTCCATGTATCACCAACTTTTACAGGGCTTGGTGAATAGAGATATAGCAATTGTTCCATACTCTCTGCAAGGCTTTCACCGCCAAATTCCTTTCCAAGGCTCTTACGCATAAGGTCTTTGGTGAAATCGTCTTCAACACCAATTTTGGTGATCATGTTTTCGATAATAGCCTCCGTATTCTTTAAAGAGGTTATCTCACCGGTTTTTAACATATGGATTTCGAAAGGGGTGTTTAGCAATGCCTGAAAAATCTGTGCTTCCATATCATCTTTGTCTACATCCCTGTTGGTATCCACATCCATAACGGTACCAATAAGGTCCGATTCCGATTTAAAAATAAGGGAGGTAAACGAGGAAGTGATTACATAGCCATTTTCGGTTGCTTCAATCACCTCGAAATCGTAGGTTCCCGAAATGGAGTTGTGGGTGGTATGTTTAGAGCCTTCCACTTCCATGATCATATCCTGTTCTGCATTCTGCGACATTTTAAATTGATCGCCTACACTAAAGTTGTACTGTAATTGGTGTTGGGCGAGCATTATGTTTCCCATGGGGATAACAAGTAGCAGCCATAAATGGACTAGGTATTTCATAGTAGTTTTATAAGGGGGACAAAGGTACTAAAAACAATCAAAAATATTTTCACAATTCGGTTTGCGGAAGTAAAAAATCATTGTATATTTGCACCCGACTTTTGCGAAAGGTCTTTTTTGAAAATAAAACTATCAGGAGATATAATATAAGTTAGCGATGAAAAGAACATTTCAGCCATCAAAAAGAAAAAGAAGAAATAAGCACGGATTTAGAGAGCGTATGGCTTCTGTAAATGGACGTAAAGTGTTAGCTGCCCGTAGAGCAAAGGGCAGAAAGAAACTATCTG
>JANQKN010000221.1 GCA_028281065.1 Flavobacteriaceae bacterium
CAGGTCGCCAGAGGCGTTTATAATACCTCCAGGCGCCCCTTTTTCTTGTAGTAGGGCTTTGGCGCGATCTGCCGCGTATCCTTTTCCTATAGCCCCAAAACCTATCTTCATCCCTTTTTCCTTTAAAAACACGGTACTGTTTTCTTTGTCCAGAACAATCTTTTTGTAACCGACACGGGCTACGGATTTTTTAATTTCAGCATCAGAAGGCATTTGGGTCATGCTGTCATCGAACTTCCAGATGCGGTCCATAGAAGCATAACTAATATCAAAAGCACCATGTGTCAATTCCGAAATTTTGAGGGCACGTTCAATAAGCTGAAAAAGCTCTGGATCTACCTTAACAGGCTTTATTCCAGCATTTCTGTTCACTTCCGAAGTTTGGGAGTTGGGATCCCATGAAGAAATCATTTTTTCAATACGGGTAATTTCGGCAATGGCAGCATCGATATAGGAATCGGCTTCTTCCTGGCTGTGGGCCACCACCATGATTTCGAACCCGGTCCCCATGAGTTTTAAGGCCTTTTTGTAATTCTGTTGGGCAAATAGGGCAGGGGCACAAAGCCAAAGGAATATAAATAAGGATCTTTTCATGGTTTAGGGTATGATTGAGTTAATAAGGGAAATGTATTCGGAAGGGGATATTTTTTTGTACCCGGTTTCCCCTAAGAGTTTTCCGTTGCTATCCAGAACAGCTACAAAGGGGAAGATGCCATTTGGGTTGTATCTTTCGGCTAAGGCATTGTTATGCTTTTGCAGGGCTTCGGGTAGGGCATTTTTCTTTTTCCTGGGAAAATCTGCCTGAAGCATGACGAAATGGTCTTCTGCATAGGCTTTAAACGTATCGGTACTCCAAATGTCCCGGTCCAATTTTATGCAAGGGGCACACCAATCGCTTCCTTGGAATACTAAAATGATAGGATTGTTGCTTTCAGTTGCCTTTTGTTTGGCGGCTTCGAAGTCGGTTTCCCATTCCTGTGCCATAATCGTTGAAGAGGCGACTGTGAATAGGGTGAATAGAATAAGGTATCGAATCATGATTTAAGATGAACTGTTTTATCTAAAACAATCAAATCATCGATTCTCCTGAAAAAAAGAATCAGAAATTGTTATCTATTCACTTTTTGATTGTGAAAACCTGATTAGGATAGCTCTATGGTAATTGCACTGTATGTGCTTGGAATACTAAGGCTTACATTACAACAGTCTTTTCTTAAAATCCTCCTTGTAGGCTCTGCCTATGGGTATTTTTTCATCACCGATGTAGACTAGGTTTCCAGAGATTTTTTTGATGAAATTACTGTTTACGATATAGGATTTGTGCACCTGAAAGAAAGTGGTTTCGTCCAATAACCCCAGCCAATGTTTTAGGGTTTCGGAGTTTAGGTAGTTCTTTTCCTTGGTTACGATCTGCACATAATCCATATCCGCTTTTAGGTATAGGATATCTTGTAGGGAAACCTTGTAGAGATCATGCCCTGACTTTATAAAGATCGAATCCTTTTTTACATCAATCTGTTTAGAAACTTCTGTTGGTGACTTCGATGGTTCTAACGAAGCTTTTGTAATGGCTTTGACGAACCGTTGAAACGAAAAGGGTTTCAATAGGTAATCCACCACATTGTATTCGTAGCTTTCCAAGGCAAATTCAGAAAAGGCCGTAGTAAGAATCACCTTGGGCGAATCCTTCAGGGTTTTTAAAAAATCCATACCCGACATTTTGGGCAAATGGATGTCTAAAAAGATGAGGTCTATAGCGTTTTGTTGCAAAAAGGGCAATGCGCTTAAAGCATCTGGAAATGTACCTTTGAGCTCCAAGGTTTCCACATCATCAATGTATTTCTGAAGAATACGTTGTGCGGGTGGCTGATCTTCTATGATGATGCAACGGATTCGCATATTAGGATTTCGAATTTAATGAAAGCGATAAAAAGGCACTGTACAGATTGTCACTTTCTGTAATCTTGAGCAGGTGTTTTTCTGGATACAGGAGCTGAAGCCGCTTCTTTACATTTTCCAACCCAATCCCTTTGGATAGGTTTTGATCGTTGGAAATCGATTGAAAGCTGTTTTGGCAAATAAAATTTAATTCGCCAGCATCGGTTACCTCCAACTCTATATCAATCTTAATGTTTTCGCTTTGGCTGTTGGTACTGTGCTTAAAAGCATTTTCAATAAACACAACAAGGATTAAGGGGGCGATTTGAAAATCCCTTTGGTTTCCTTTTACTGTAAATGTAACGGTCCCTCGTCCTTCTATCTGCATTTCGTTCAAGGCAACAAAGCTCTCCAAATGTTTTATCTCTTTGTCCAGCAAAACAAAGTCCTCTTTACAGTCGTACAGCATATAGCGCAGTACCGAAGAAAGCTCCAAAATAATGGAAGGCGTTTTGGGGGAACTTACCATAGCATAAGAGTAAAGATTGTTTAGGTTGTTGAAGAGGAAATGAGGATTTATCTGCGACTTAAGAAACTTCAATTCACTTTCTTGTACAGAGGATCTCAATTGTTCCACTTCCCGTTGGTTTTTGTTAGCGTCCCAGGCGAGTTTAAAACTCACCATCATAATAATGAAAGGGACAATATCGATAAGGGTATAGAATACGTTGGAAACGTATTTCCCGCGATTGTCTGGAAAGAACAGTTTTTCCAAAACAAACTCTTCTATAGAATATACAAAGCCTAAGACGAGGAGTAATGATAAGGCAAATAGCAAGTACTTTTTGGTATAGAAAAAGGTGGGAATCAACACATAACTCACAAAAAGGGAAACCAGCACATAAAACAAGTAGAAGACCACTCTGGAAGTGTCTATCTCAGGATCGTGCCGATCGAATACATACAAGGCAAACAAGAGGAGTAAAAACAACACCTGGTATATTGCTTCCTTGTAGTCCATTTTTGCCAAAAACCGTTTCATACTACAAAAATATAGGAATTAAGGCGTACCGTTTCCATTTCTTCTCTTATCGACAGGAATGGTATTCCAAACGACACTAATCATGGGTCAAAATGCACATATGTCATTTATGGTATAAAAACTGGCGTTCACGGAATTCTTTTTAAAGGGTATCATGACTTCTTCATCTTTGCTTTCATAAAAAAGAATCCGAAAAATATGAAACAGTTTACGTTGGTTTTCTCTCTAGTGTTATCGTTTGTATCCATAGGGATAAACGCACAGTCCAATATAGGGATTTCAGGTAGATTGGTGGAGGTTAACTCCCAACAACCCATAGAATTTGCTACGGTGGTGCTGGCAAATAAAGAGACGGAACAACCCATTACGGGAACAACGACTTCGGAAGACGGATCTTTTTATTTAGAAGCCGAAAACCAAGACTTTATTATAGAAGTAAGTTTTATTGGGTTTCAGAAAAAAACCATCGATCAATTCCAAATAAAGAACGGCAGGGTTAATTTGGGGATCATTACCTTACAAGAAGACCAACAAGCCTTGGATGAGGTTGTAGTGCGCGGAGAAAAATCGCAAACGGTCTTTAAACTTGACAAGCGTGTCTTTAATGTGGGGAAGGATTTAAGCAGCACAGGAGCCAGTGCCTTAGAAGTTCTCAACAATGTCCCTTCGGTAAATGTGAACATAGAAGGGCAGATTAGCTTACGGGGCAGTCAAGGCGTTCAGATCCTTATCAATGGGAAACCCTCCGTACTGGCAAATCAGGGTAGCAACGCTCTGGGAACCATTACGGCCGATATGATCGATAGCGTGGAGGTAATTACCAATCCTTCTGCCAAATACGAGGCTGAGGGAACATCGGGAATCATCAATATTGTTTTAAAGAAAGAAGAAAAGCAGGGACTTAATGGTTCCATTACAGCCAACGTCGGGATTCCAACCAACCACAGTGTTGGGATAAGCCTCAACAAAAGGACCGAAAAGTTTAATCTCTTTACACAATTGGGAGTAGGGCGGAGGACATTCCCTTCGGATCGTATTACGGAAAACAACGACTTTATCAATGATACTTTTCTTCGCAACGAAGGGGAAAGTGAGAAGAGCGAAACGTTTTATAATATCCTGCTGGGAACCGATTATCACATCAACAAAAACAATGTGATTACGCTCTCAGGTACCTTTACTTTTGAAGATGAAGACGAAAACTCCGATACCAATTTCCGCTTCTTAGAGAGCAATGAACTAACACAAAGTTGGAACCGTACCGAAAGTACCGAAGCCACCAACCCCAAATGGCAATACGAATTGCAATACAAAAAGGATTTCGAAAACCACGAAGACCACGATCTTCTCTTTAGTGCCTTAGGTTCGTTCTTTGGAAAAGATCAATCTTCTACGTTTAACGATCGCACCATTTTTGGGGATAGGGAGAACTTCGTACAGCAAACAGCAACCGACTTTAAGGAGGCCCGCTACACCTTTAAGTTGGATTATACCTATCCCTTTGCCGGAAAATACACCCTCGAAATAGGCTCCCAATATGTAATGAACAATGTGTCGAATGATTATGAAGTAGGAACGTTCGAAGGAGGTGTTTTAGTGATTGACCCCGATCTTACCAATTTGTTTGAATTCGATCAGGGAGTCTTGGGGGTGTATTCCACTTTGGGCTACGAAGGCGAAAAATGGGGGTTGAAAGGAGGACTTCGTTTGGAGAATACAGATTTAAACACCCTATTGCAGACTACAGGACAAAGCAACGACAGAAACTACACCAACCTTTTTCCCAGTGTGCATACGTCTTATAAGATATCTGAAGCCGTTTCGTTGCAAGCTGGCTATTCCCGAAGGATTTACAGACCACGCTTATGGGATCTCAACCCGTTCTTCAACATTAGGAACAATTTCAATATTTCCACAGGAAACCCAAACCTACAGCCAGAGTTTACCAATGCGTACGAACTCACTAGCATCTTTAAAATTGGCAAGGCTTCTTTCAATTTGGGAACCTACTACCGCTATACCACAGACGTGATTGAGGATGTGACCACTTTTGAAGATGGGGTGAGCACCAGTTTCCCTATTAATGTTGGAACCAATAATACCGTTGGGGTAGAATTCAACAGCAAGTACAGCCCTGCTAAGTGGATGAGCCTAATGGCAGATTTTAATTGGAACAGTTTTAACCGAAAAGGGGATTTTGAAGGTACTTCGCTCGATTTTGATGGCACCCGATGGTCTTCCCGTATGACTGCAAAAGTGAAACTCCCTTGGGATATGGACTTGGAAGTAGCTGGGAATTACCGTTCCAGTTTCCAGACCATTCAAGGAGAACAAGAAGATAATGTATTTGCCAATTTGGGGCTTCGTAAGAAGATCTTTAAAGGAAAGATCGTAGCCAATTTAAGTGTACGGGATGTGTTTGCTTCTCGGGTATTCGAGTTCCGTACCCTTCAACCCGACTTCAGTACTTATAATAGAAGACAATCGGGACGCTTTGTCACCTTTGGGCTAAGCTATGGTTTTGGAAAAGGGGAGGCCATGGAATATTCTGCCAGAAAACGATTCTAGAATTCAAATCACTTTAATAACCTTAAAATTTATAGATCATGAAAAAAATTGCTTTGAGCTTATGTATTTTAATTTCAGTGGCGGTAAACGCCCAGTCTACCTGGAAGGTAGACGAAAGCCATTCCTCGATTAACTTCTCGGTTTCGCATTTAATTATTTCCGAAACCACGGGTTCGTTCGATGCTTTTGATGTAACAGCCGTAACCGAAACTGATTTTGAAAACCCACAATTTAATGTAAGCATAGAAACAGCCAGTATCAACACAAAAAACTCCGATAGGGACGATCACCTAAAGGCGGATGACTTTTTGATGCGGCTCAATTCCCTTCCATCGTTTTTAAAAGTGAAAGCTTCGAGAAAACCGGGGAGAAAACTTTCAAAGTATCTGGAAGCATCACCATTAAGGGGATTACCAAAAAAGTACTGTTTGAAGGAAAACTGAATGGGATAGTAGATTCAAAATACGGTAAAAAAGCTGGACTCAAATTAACAACCGTTATAGACCGAACTGCATTTAACGTAGGAGGCTCTGGCGGTTCCATAGGAAAAGAAGTAACCGTTGTAGTAAACCTAGAGATGAATAAAGCTTCGTAATTTTAGTGTAGAAACGTAAAACCGTACGAATGATGATGTCTTTAGGGCACAGGATTTCGTACGGTTTCTTGTTAAAATACGGTGCTTTTCTTCCAGTAAAAATCGTATATTTATCTGAAAACCAGCACATCATGTATCGTATTCTTACCCTCGCACTTTTAGTAATCCTTTGTTATAACCCACTAGCTGCCCAAGACGGTGATCCTTATCCCAGTGTTGTATACGTACCTATAGATGCCTATAGGGCCAATAGAAATACCAACGATAGTGATGCTACCGAGATCGGGTCTGCTATTTTTAAATATTGCCTCAAACAACAGGAAGAGGCCCGTGCCAGGGATTGGAATACCGTACGTAGCAACCCGGATTTAGACTTTAATGGAACCCGTTACTTTATCACCTATTCCTCCCATTTTAACCCAGAGACAGGAGTTTGTTCAGTAACCCTGGAAGTATATTCGGGACCGAGGTACAACCCCAAGAATTTCAGGTCTTTGGGAACGTTTAGAGGATCTTCACAATTGGGTTATACCGATCAGGATGGAAATGAAGTGGAAATAGAGACGCAATGCCTGTATCATGCTGCAGCCGTAGCAGCCAAACAGCTTTGTAATTCGGAACTGTTTGCAGCGGGTTGGGAGACGCGACCTTTTCCCGAATAGTACTAATAAACAATACTTTAGGTGTGTTTTTCTTGGTTTTATGTCTTAAAAATCAAGTTTTAGTTAATTTTTAAGACAACTTCTGTTTACAGGATCATAAAAGAACCGTAATTTTGCATCTTCTATTGCGCTATGATTAAAGAGATGCTATTTACGTTTTTATGGAGCCTTTCTCCTTTTGGGGAAGCAAAGGTAGGCATCCCGTATGGCCTTCTCAATGATTTGAATCCCTATTTTGTATTCCTCATTGCCTTGGGAGCCAACATCTTGGTATTCCCCATGATGATGTTCTTTCTAGACAAAATTAATACACCCTTACTCAGATGGAATTGGTACAAGAAAGCTGCTATTTGGGTGGCTAAGCGTGCCAAGAAGGGATCCAAAGGTAACTTCAATAAATACGGGTATTTAGGCTTGGCGCTGTTTGTTATGATTCCTTTGCCAGGAACAGGTGTTTATGTAGGTTCCATTGCTACCTACCTATTTAAAATGGAACGCAAAAAAGCATTTACCGCCAATGCCATTGGTATTACCATTTCTTCCATCATTGTTTGGAGCGTGACCTTCTTTGGGCAGGGGGTGTTTTAGAAACAATCAAACTTCTATTATTCAACTCTACCTATAGGGTAAAAACTTTCGATCATTCGTGATTGCGTTTTCTCACCTTCCTTTTTAATCAACATATAGGAACCACCCCAAATAGTATTGGGGTAGTTAAGGATATGTTCGGTCATGTGTCCAACAGCATCCACAATCTTAGATTCTGGTAAAAGCATCTTTTCAATGGCTTCTTGGGGTGGGAACCATCTAGCAATAGGCTCGTTTTCTGGAATTATAAATTCCCCACCCAACCATTTGGCACTGTAATGCTGCCTAAAAGAGGGCTTTTTATGATCACTATGCAGGTACATAAAGATACCCTGCAATTGTGGTACGGAAATTTTCAATCCATACTCCGAAGCCAGTTCACGCAATCCTTGGTTCGTAGTTGTTTCCGTATTATGCCGCAATGCTGGGGTCATCCATCCATTGGGGTGTTGCAACAGCAGGATTTCCCCTTTAGGATTGTAAATAATGAGACGTTGAATGGTATAACTGTCGTTCCCCGTTTCTTGCGAAAAAACAAGTGACCCCAATAGCAAGAAGCCGATTACAAAGAATTGTTTCATACTAGTTGCTAGTGTTTATCAACTCAATGATTTTCTTCGCCACTGGGCCAGCACTTAAGTAATTTTGTCCCGTTACCAAGCGTCCATCTACCTCTACATGAGGAGTATTGGGTTTGGAATACGTAAATTTCCCTCCGTGTTTTTCAATGGTTTGGGTAATACGGAATGGAAACGTTTTATAATACTCGGCATCTTTACGCTCGTATTCGTCTGGATATCCATTCACTCGTTTTCCGTCTACCAAATAGGTGCCATCTTGGGTTTTTAGGTTCACAATACCTGCCGTTCCGTGACATACCGAAGCAATAATCCCATTGCCTTCTTCGTATACTTCCATAGCAATGTTTTGAATGGCTTTGTTTACAGGCACTTCGAACATGGCACTTCCGCCGCCAATATAGTAGGCAGCTTCGTATTTGGAAGCATCCGTTTCATTGGGCTTTTGGGTATGCTGAAGTGCGTAAAGTAAATCCTTGTTATATAGTTGTTTTTTCTGGACTTCGTCCGAAGTATCAATATAGCGTAAAGGAACAGCGCCACCTTCAGGGCTTACAAAATCCACGGCAATTCCCGCTTTGCTAAACGAATCGTAGGCATGTGCAATTTCCCCAAAACTGTTTCCTGTTGGGAGATCAGTGTTGCCATAATAATGTGCATTGGATACGATGAAGAGAACGCGTCTTCCTTCTTCCGGCGCATTTTCCTGCTTGGTAGCAGTCTTACTGATGATTTTCCACCCTTCCTCTGTGTTTTTCAGTAAAAAGAAATCGATAAACCTAAGCTTGGCTCTAGGCACCAATATTTCTACTTTGGCCGTGGCGATATCGCCTTCAATTTCGGTAGCGATGATGTTTCCAACCCTGCCATTAAATTCCCCTGGGGTACTGTTCTTAAAAAAACCAGCATAGGTTTCAGGGCTTAATCGTTGAAAACCGTCCCTTAAGGTTAGGTATAAAGTGGCATCATCTATAAAGGCGCTTTGTAACTGTTCGATTTGATTGTAGGAACTACCGTTTATGTAGTTATATAGGGTTTCTTCCACGAGTTCTTTTTGACTCTGTGAAAAACAAATGGTTGTGATGAATAAAAGGAATAAGGATACGATTTTCATGTTGCTGTATTTTAATTTTTATACAAAAATGAAAATGTGGATGGCGGTAAAGGTTTTGTACTATAAAATCGAAGTTCGGATTTATAAATACGAACCTAAAGGGTGCTTTAAATCAGGGACTTATATTCAGATGGGGTTTTGCCCGTAATGTTTTTGAAAGTGGTAAAAAAGGTGGATTTGGAGTTGAAACCACATTCATAGCCGATGGCTTCCAGGGTAAGCTTGGAGTCGGATGAGATCATTCGTTGGGCTTCGGCAATGCGAAATTCATTTATGTACCGCGCAAAGTTCTTGCCTTCGTTGTCATTCAGTAATTGAGAAAGATGGTGGGCGGAAAGCTTTAGGGTTTCGGCAAGGTCGGAAAGCTTTAGGTTGGAATTTTTATACAATTCCTTTTCTTGCATGAGCGTGTTCAGTTTTTCGAGTTGCACCAAAGCCTCATTCGCTTCAATCTTTTTATTTCCGTATTTCGACTTTTCGTTGAATAATTCGGCTGTTTTCTTTTTGTTGAAAAACAGGAAAAGCACCATTAGATACAAAAAGAAGGAAAAGGTAAGCGCCCCGCTGATGTAACTGGTATACCTCGAAAAATAATACCCAGCCCAAATAAAGGTAACGCCTACGATAACACTTAGTACCCAACGTTCCTTAATGGTCACCTTTACAGAAGGCTTCACAATCTTTTTTATTAAATCCCTCGCAGCATACCAACTTAGAAGCACATAAACCAACCACTGTAAATAGATGAGGCGCAATGCCCTGTTTTCATTTTCTTCGCCCAAACTATAAAAGTACATAAGGGCTATAACTGCTGGAATGGCCAACAGTAGATGCCATTTCCAATAGGTTGGCTTGTTGGGAGCCAATGATGATTTTACGTACAAAAACAAAAAGGGACCAATAAAGAAACAAGCGGTTAGGCCAAACATAAGATATCCAATGGCCAGATCTGGGTTAAAGTAGAAGAAAACCGATTTCCCGATTCTAATACTCAATGCCAATAGCATTGCTCCTAAGAATAGATTGTATATTTTTTTGGGCTTACTGAAAAACAAAAAGTAGACACTCAAAAACAGCCCATTGAAGGCTCCTAAAATGCTAAAGAAAAAAAGGAGTTCGCTACTTATTTCCATAGATGGGTGTACTCTTGATCGACTATTTACCGATACAAAAATTAGCAAAAATATTCCCAAGTAATTCGTCGTTGCTTATTTCGCCCGTAATCTCCCCGAAATAGTATAGTGCCTGACGAATATCGATGGCCAAGAGATCACCGCTTAAGCCCGAATCCAAGCCTTCCTGCACTTTCTGGATTTCTTCCAGGGCTTTCAACAAGGCATCGTAATGGCGTGTGTTGGTAACAATGGTTTCGTTGTTGCGTAGTGCCCCGGTATTGATGAATTCGAGTAGCTGTTGTTTGAGTTCTTCGACACCTTCACCCGTCTTTGCAGAAAGGAGTAGGAGGTGAGACCCTTCGACTGCTTGTCCGTCTGACAGGCGGGTGCTCAGGGAAACATTGAACTGTTTCTTAGCCTCTTCCGAAAGTTGGTCAACCTTATTGGCAATAATCACCAAGGGCTTTTGTGGATATTTGTTCTTTACCTGTTCAATTTCGGTGGCATGGTCCTTTTGTTCAGCAGCATCGAAAAGGTAGATCACCACTTGGGCTTGCTCCATCTTTTCGAAGGTTTTCTTAATTCCCAAGCCTTCAATGACATCATCCGTACGGCGTATTCCCGCGGTATCTATAAAACGGAAGCCTATACCTCCAATCACGATTTCGTCTTCAATGGTATCACGGGTGGTTCCGGCAATGTCACTTACAATAGCACGTTCCTCATTCAGTAAAGCATTCAAAAGGGTAGATTTGCCTACATTGGGCTCACCTACAATGGCCACAGGAATTCCATTTTTAAGCACGTTTCCAGTAGCAAACGAATCGATAAGTCCTTTCAACACTTGAGTGATTCGAGTAATAAGCTTTTGAAATTCGTCCCGATTGGCAAATTCTACATCTTCTTCAGCAAAATCCAATTCCAATTCGATCAAGGAGGCGAAATTCAACAGTTCTTCCCGCAACTTTTTAATTTCAGAAGAAAAACCGCCACGCATCTGTTGTATCGCCAATTGATGTGAAGCTTCACTGTCACTGGCAATAAGATCCGCCACGGCTTCTGCTTGACTCAAATCCATCTTTCCGTTTAAGAAAGCACGTAGGGTAAACTCACCCGCCTGTGCCATTCGCGCCCCTTTGCGCAAACACAGCTGAATGATCTCCTGCTGAATGTAGTTACTTCCATGACAAGAAAACTCCACAACATCTTCTCCTGTATAGCTGTTGGGATTTTTAAATAGGGTAGCCAATACCTCGTCGATCACCCGTTCCCCGTCCTTAACATGTCCTAAATGGACCGTATGCGTCTTTTGTTTCTCTAGCACCTTTCCAGAGATAGAAACAAATAGGTTGGATGCAATGGTAATGGCATCTTTCCCAGAAAGGCGGATAACCGCTATGGCTCCAGCACCAGCAGGGGTGGCAAGGGCTACTATGGTTTCGTCGTGTGTCATTGGGCGCAAAAATACGAATTCCTTTTGGTTGGTATTTACAAAACCCAAAGCCTTGGTTGTAACATTTTTATTTCTAAGACTACATATAAGTTGTATCACTTAATCAATCAATCAATCAATCGAAAAATGGAAATTATACCTTCTACCACTAAACGCCAAGACAATTCATTGCTCATGGTAACCCACTTATCCCAATTGCTGTACTATGTAACAGGATTTGGAGGGCTTATCGTGCCCCTTATAATTTGGCTTACCCAAAAGGATAAAGTGATAGGCATGAACGAACACGGTAAAGCTGTGGTAAACTTTCAGCTTACCCTTATTTTAATTGCCCTTATATCCATCCCTGGTATTTTCTTATTGGGATTGGGAATTTTGGGATTCATTTATGTTGGGATCATTGGCTTTATACTTCCCATAGTAAATGCTGTTAGGGCTAACAATGGAGAAGCTCCCAGCTACTTTTCGACCATTCGATTTATTTCATAAACCTTCTTTTGCATAAGGATCTGTGAAAAAGCGTAAAAGATCTTTTTGGATTAAACTCTTTCTTATAAGTATCCTCCTTGTAGGTATTGTTGGGTACATTGGCTTTACGCACATAGCTCCTTATGCCATGTTACAACCAGAGCGGAGGACTGCAGAAATTACCCCTTCCGATTTAGGCGTACAGGGTGAATCCTTTACAATAAAAGTGGAGGACAGTATCGATCTTAAAGGATATTGGATATACGCATCCCAGCCCGCTCCTAAAGGCATAATGATCTTTGTTCATGGCATAGGAAACTGTAAGGAAAGTTTTATTCCATTAACTGTTCCCTTTGCAGAGAAAGGCTATAGCAGTGTGGTTTTCGATCTTAGAGCACACGGAAAAAGTGGAGGAGAATTCTGCACCTATGGGTTTTATGAAAAGCAGGATATCTCCAAGATCGTGGATTATATTGAAGAAAAACACCCTGGATTGCCCATTGGTATTTGGGGTAATTCCTTGGGCGGTGCGGTTTCCCTACAAGCAATGGAATATGATGAACGAATCGATTTTGGTATTATAGAAAGCACCTTTACCGAATTGCATATTATAGTACACGACTACAAAAAACGCTTTTTGAAAGGCTTCGGAATCAAAGCTCTTTCCAATTATGCGTTACGGGAAGCAGGAAAGATTGCCAACTTCAATCCAGATGAAGTGAGCCCGATCACTTCAGTAAAAAACATAGAACAACCCGTTTTTATTTCCCATGGCGATGCCGATGAACGCATTTCCTATACCTACGGAGAGGCACTGTATGAAAATTTAGCCTCACAGACCAAACACTTCGAACTGGTAGAAGGGGCAGGTCACCTCGATGTAGGCATTATAGGAGGGGAGGCGTATATGCAGCTCATTTTCGATTTTGTAGAGGCTCAAACCGTATCAATTTCCGACGAAATATCGTTTTAAGTGCATAGGGTAAATTTAGTACCTTCATGGTCTAAACAAACCTAACCATGAAAATAATAGACCTATCTAAACCCATACGCTATAACAAACAGGATCCCTGGTTTATGAGGGTTAAGATCAAGCACAAACCACACGGAAAAGCCAATCTATTAATCCGCTTGTTTTTGGGGCTTCCCAAGAAACTGTTTCCCAAAGGCTTTGTGGGCTGGGCAGACGACACCATACAAAAGATGGGCGTACACTCCACGACCCATATCGATGCACCTTGGCATTATTCACCCACCTGCAATGGAGAACCTTCCAAAACCATAGACGAAATGCCCTTAGAATTGGGCTTTGGAGATGGTATGGTCATCGACATGACCCACAAACCCGATTTTGAAGCGATTACTGTGGATGACATCCAAAATTTCTTAAAGCAACAAGACCTTGTATTAAAACCCGGAATGATTGTGTTAATAAAAACAGGAAGGGATAAATACAACGGCACCAAGGATTTTCCAAAAAAAGGAACAGGTATGAGTGCCGAAGCTACCGAATGGCTCATAGACCAGGGCATAAAGGTCATGGGGATCGATTCCTGGGGCTGGGACTTACCGTTACAGCATTTGGTGAAGGAAGCCAAAAGAAGTGGCAACGCCGAATTGTTTTGGGAGGCACACTTGGTGGGACAACGCAAGGAATATTACCATATGGAACAATTGGTAAATTTGGATGCGCTTCCGTATAGTGGCTTTAAAGTAGCCGTATTTCCCTTAAAAATCGTAGGGGCTTCGGCGGCACCGGCTAGAGTAGTTGCTATGCTTGAAGACTAATTGTTTATAGGACGGTAAATGTCCGATAAATAGGATTCTGGACACATCCTCCTTCGATTTAACCTGCTTTAAATTGTTAATCTCTACTTTTATGTAACCATACTAACTAGGCCAACATGTTATTTGCCAAAATTGTTGACTTTATATTAATCGCTGGTGTTATACAAGGATTTGTATTCAACTCTGTGACACTGCTATTCCGTAAGCGATTCAGCATAGTAGTTCTGTATTTGAACTTGGTGGTACTCTTTATCTCCCTCAACAATTTACAGGCTTGGTTGATCAATATGGGGTTTACATCCAATCTGTTTTACATAGAAAATCTTCTGGTCCCTTGGTATTTTTTCATTTTGCCCATGTTCTATGCCTTTATCATTCACTTTTTAGAGGTGGACAAAAAAATCATAGGCTTTGTAAAGTTTTCCATTGTTGTCTTTTTAATTGAATTTATACTTCGTATCGGAGTCATCTCTTATGTTTACTATTGGGTACCCGATATGGATATTTCGTATATAGAGAAGTATACGGCCGCAGAAGACATCTTTAACCTGGCCCTAAGCTTAGCCATATTTTACAAGGCTTTCGAGCTTGTGTTCAAAAGACGGGACGTGTATCACCAAATGCTGAGTTATGACGATTTGAAATGGCTCCGCTTGTTTTTTAAAATCGGGGGAATCGTAATACTGTTCTGGATTTTTGCCAAAGTAGCCGATTTTGTTTTCGATATAAAATGGGGCTACAATATCCTGAGGCTAAGCTCTTCGATACTTTTGTATTGGATTGGTTATCAAGGACTTTATCGTTATAATGTGGTTCAAGATCGGATCCAGTTGCGAAGACACATTACAAAGAACCAGAAGTTTATTGGCGTGGGTGTTGCTAAAATGAACGATAAGGATGATATGGATAAACTTAGGGGTGATTTTAATGAAATCCATTCGTTCGTTATTGAGAATAAAAAGTACCTGGATCCAGATGTAAGTCTTAGTAACCTAGCTTCGGACTTAAAAAAGAGTACCAGTCATTTATCTAAGGTGATAAATATGTGCAGTGGGCAAAATTTTTCAGATTATATCAATTCACTGCGTGTAGCCCAAGTAAAAAAGCTGATTGCTGACCCTACGTATAGAAACTATACCATGGTGGCTATTGGGTTGGAATGTGGCTTTAATTCTAAATCTACCTTTTATGCTGCGTTTAAAAAACTGACTTCAAAAACCCCTTCCCAGTATTTGGAAATGATAGAGAATCAATAAGTGTCCGAAATCTTCGCTGGACATCCAGATACAGGGCCTATGGATCATTTCGCACCTTTAGTCTTCTTATACACTCTATAATTGAATAGTAAAACCATAAGGTCTTAGGTATTTAGCCCCCTGCCAATCGCAAGACCTATTAAATCTATTTAATTATGAGGAGGTATATTTTTATATGCTTTTTAGCAGTTTACTCAATGGCTTTTGGGCAACAGGATGGGGTTCAGAAAACCAATGATTCTACAGAAACGATGGTTAAGTTCCATTCTTTTTCGCTCATGTTCCCCTTGGGCTTTTACTACGAAGGCCATTCTGGTGGTGGTGCGTTCGATGCTGATCTTACTTTCAGGTATGGAAAGGATCTGTTCACTTTTATGGGCGGTATGGGAACCCGTTATGGCGGTCTTGCTTCCGACCAGAGTTTTAGGCAATACAATGCCCTTTACGGAAGGGAATTTCAATTATCGGAAAGAGCCTTTCTTGAAATCCATGTTGGGGTAGGGGGATTTACCTACAAATCGCCAGACATAAATACTGATCGCCATGGTACAGAACAATTACATACTGTGGGTTTTCCAATCTTGGGAAAAATACGGGCACATACAGGCCCCAGCTTCTCCTTGGGGCTAAAGGCAGGAGTAAACATCAATTCTGCAAAAACACTGGCAGTTTTTGGATTTTTTATTCAATGGAACAGTAAAAAGGATTGATCCTGCAGAGATCCAACCATTCTTAATTACCAATAACAACGTATTAAACACATAAATTATGAGAAGCTATTTTTTAATCACTTTTTTGAGTCTATCTGTTTTTGGTTTTGGGCAAGAAGATGAAGGGAAGATAACCACAGATACCAATAAATCCAAGTTTAGAACACGGTCCATTTCGTTTATGGCTCCCTTGGGTTTCTACCTTGAAGATGCTACTGGAGGCGGGGCATTTGAAATCGATGGTACTTTTGAGTATGGCAACCATCTTTTTACCCTTATGGGAGGTTACGGGGAGAGTTACGATTTATTTGCTCCCAGTAATAGTTTTAAACAGGTGAATGTATTTTACGGAAGGGAACTCCGCATTACGAGAACGATCTATTTGGAAGGTCATGCAGGTACGGGCTACTTCTCTTACAAGGCATTATCGGGAGGTTTCTTTACGGTTGTTTCTGAAGATGTTAATGAAGCCACTGTTGGGCTTCCGATCATGGGAAAGTTAAGGATTCATACAGGTCCCCGTTTTTCTATAGGGTTGAAGTTTGGGGTAAACATCAATTCCGTACAAACCATAAAGACTTTTGGGATCTCACTGCAATGGAATAACAGTAAATGGTAGCGGGAAACTAAGAATGGCAATAATTGCAAAACAAAAAGAGTTGTAAATAAAGGGGACCAGTGAATTTCCATCGGGGTCTAGTACCCGATTCGAACCTTGTGTTTATTGAGTTCACGATATATTCTTAGATGTTTGTGTTTATTAATCAAAAAAACGTTTCGTTATGAATTACAAAGTAAAATCCTTAGTCTCTTTATGGGTATTTTTAATAACATTTTGTTCTGCATCCTTGCTGCAAGCTCAAAGTGCCACTACCGATCAAGGAATCTTGGCTTTCGATCTGGAAGTGATCGATTTTGGTGAGGTAGCCCAAAACTCGGATGGTGCCCGAACCTTTACCTTTAAAAATGTGGGGAAATCACCTGTAGTCATTGCAGACATTAAAACAAGCTGTGGTTGTACGGTTGCCACCAAACCCACAGCACCCATTATGCCAGGCGAATCTTCAGAAATCACAGTAAAGTACGACACCAAGAAGGTGGGAGCATTTTCAAAATCCATTACAGTGGTTTCCAATGCACAAGAAGGAAGGAAGGTTCTTAAAATTAAAGGAAAAGTAAAGAAAGCTGAAGCTAGTAAAACCAAATAAGGCTTTACCTAAAAAAAATAAATCCGCTGTTTTATAGACAGCGGATTTTTTATGTAGTAAAAGAAAGGTCTATTAATTATTCAGCATCACCGGCATCACCAACATGGTAACGTGCTCACCTTCGTCCATCCCATCGATAGGGGTAAGAATCCCTGCTCGGTTGGGAAGCGACATTTCCAAAGACACATCGTCACTCGTTAAGTTGTTCAACATTTCGGTTAGGAAGCGGGAGTTAAACCCGATTTGCATATCGTCCCCTTGGTAATCGCAAGTAAGGCGTTCGTCTGCCTTGTTGCTGTAATCTACATCTTCGGCAGAAATATTCAGTTCAGCACCTGCTATTTTCAATCGAATTTGGTGCGTGGTTTTGTTACTGAAAATACTTACCCTTCGTACACTGTTCAGGAACTGACTACGGTCTATGCTAAGCTTGTTGGGATTTTCCTTCGGGATAACCGCTTCGTAGTTAGGGTATTTTCCATCGATAAGCCTACAGATCATTTCTGTATTGTCGAAAATGAACTTGGCGTTGCTTTCGTTGTATTCTACTGTTACTTCGTCTTCACTACCTGCCAAGATGCCTTTCAATAAATTTAAAGGCTTTTTGGGCATAATAAATTCAGCAGTTTGCGAAGCTTTTACATCGCTTCGGGTATATTTCACCAACTTATGGGCATCAGTCGCCACAAAGGTGAGATCGTCTGTGGAAAATTGAAAGAACACCCCACTCATTACTGGGCGGAGGTCGTCGTTACCTGCAGCAAAAATGGTTTTGCTAATAGCGGTAGCTAAAATATCCCCTTGTATTACTGTAGCACTCGGGTCGTTAAGGGTTACGGGACTTGGGAAATCCTCCCCACTGGCATAAGCCAATGCATACTTACCGTGATTGGAACTGATCTCTACCGTGTTGTTGTCCGCTACCGTAAAGGTTAAAGGCTGTTCTGGGAAGGTTTTTAACGTATCCAGCAACAAGCGGGCAGGAATACAAACACTTCCGTTTTCATTGCTTTCTACCTCCAGTTTGGACGATATGGTTGTTTCCAGATCCGAAGCCGAAACGGTAAGTTCGTTTCCGCTTAACTGGAACAGAAAATTATCCAGAATAGGCAATGTATTGTTATTGTTAATGATGCCCCCCAGCACCTGTAACTGTTTTAGAAGATACGAACTCGATACAATGAATTTCATTTATAAAAATTTCAGAAGAATATTGTTTTTCCACACCCTAAAATAGGGTATTGCTCACTTACAAATATATCCCAAAAGCCTTGTTTGTTAAAACAAACTTATTAACAACTAGCGACTGTATTTTTTACGGCGATACCATTGAAAGAAAATTCCGAAAACCGCCAGCAAACCTAGTGGTAACAGTAAGTTAACGACTTGCCATTGGGTTCGTTTCTGGGCGGTTTTTTGAGGATCCAAGAACGGAATGGCAATTTGCTTGGTGCGAATGTTTATAAGTCCGCTATCGTCCAGCAAATAATTTACCGTATTCAGTAAGAATTCTTTGTTACCATAAAAGGAATTGGTCCACTTGTCGAACCCAAGTTCCAAAGGTCTTCCGCGATCCAACTGATTTTTGATTACATCCCCATCGCTTATCACTACCATTTTGGTAGGTATGCTTTTATCTTTATTGTCCCTTAGGTTAAAGGGTTTAATGCGATTGGCATAGACTGAAGTGAATTCGCCTTCCAGCAAGACAGCCAAGGGAACTTCTCCAGCATTAAACTCTTCTGGGTTGGGACCTTCGTTTATAATCTTCAGGTTTTTGGGAATCTCTTTGTCGATATCGATCTGCGCAGGCAATCCCACAATTTTGGAAATAGGGGAGGTACTCAACAAAACCGTTTTTTTAATGGGGTTGGGCAACGTATCTATACTACTGGCATATTCAAACTTAACCGTTTCAATATTGGTGGCAATGGGGTGCTCGTTGTCACTGGCCGAAAGCGGGTGGTACAACCAAGGGTAGGGTTGGTATTGCGAATCGTTTCCATCCCCACTTGCCAAAGTGATGGGAGCCGCATAAATATCCTTAACTAGGTTACCGTTAATACGCACTCCATATTTAAAGAAGAAATCGTTAAGTCCCAAATCCCTTGGGAACACAAAGGTATTTCCACTAATGGTATCCAATTGCTGAATGGTAGGATCTACCAACCACAGGGACGAACCTCCGTTCATTGTAAACTGATCCAGCACATATTTTTCCTCATCCGAAAAGGGTTTTTCGGGCTGGGCTGCAATGACCAAGTCGTAGTCGTTAAGGCTGGCAAGGGTACGCTGTGGGCTTATTGCCACCGAATCCAAGGTAAATTGCCCTATAAAGTAATATTCCCTAAGGGTGGTGATAAAGTCAGCCAAATACCGATCGGGCAATTCGGCGTTTCCTTTTAATACCGCCACTTTTCTTCGCTTGGGTTGTGTAAGCTTCCCGAAACCATCCGCAAAGGCATATTCCAGGTTCTGGATGGAGTTATTAACGCGTTGTTCCGAAGTGGCTCCCAATTGATTCTTAAGTAGGGGGATGGCAACCGTTTTATCATTAAAGTAGGCTAGTGCCCATGGATATACTATTTCGTTGGTGGTCTTGCCATTTTCCTGAATCTGCACATTCGCTCCTTTTATGCCAAACTGAATCATGACCTGCTGAAGCGCGTTCTTATCAATCTCCTCATCCAACGGATTCACAAACTGATAGTTCACATTGGGATTGTGCGCTGCAAACTCTTCCAATAACTGTTGGGTTTCTATTTGTAGCCTTTTAAACTCAGAAGGCAATTTACCATCCAAAAACACATCGATATTTATGGGCGAATCTACAGTAACCAAAGTATTCTTAGCAGCTTCCGAAAGGGTGTAGCGCTTATCTTGGGTAAGGTCGAAACGGTGGTAGGCTTTACTGGAAATCCAATTTGCCAAAAGGATTCCTACGAGGGTCATAAGCAATAAAGTAAGTTTCCGTTTGCTCATGATTCCTTTTTTACGATTAAATAGGTTCCCATTAAAAACAAAAAGGCAATACTTATAAAGTAAATCACATCGCGGGTGTCGATCACCCCACGTGCCATACTTTTAAAATGCGCTTCCATACCCAAATTAGCCAGTTCCGATCCTGCAGAAGCAATTCCTTGAAACCCGAAATAGAGTACAAACGAAAGAAACACCCCTGCGAT
>JANQKN010000119.1 GCA_028281065.1 Flavobacteriaceae bacterium
AGGTTTTTTGAAACCAAAACTGCTAAGATTTTCATTATAGGCAGCTTGGTTATACGAAGCCCACAAAAGCTTGTTAAGCGTTGCTTGGCACTTTAATTATGACTATTTTTAACCATGCTGGATTTAGAAGATTACATACGCATCATCCCCGATTTTCCGAAAGCTGGAATCGTTTTCAAGGACATCACTCCACTCCTGGGGAACCATGAGGCCAGTAGTGTGTGTTTGGAACAACTTCACGCTCTTACCGAAGGCAAAACCATCGATAAGGTGGTAGGTGTAGAATCGCGTGGTTTCTTTTTTGGGATGCTATTGGCTCAAAAATTGGGAGCAGGCTTCGTTCCTGTTCGTAAGCCAGGTAAATTGCCAGCAGCTACCATTGTAGAACCTTATGAATTGGAATACGGCTGGGACTCGCTGGAAATTCACGAAGATGCCATTACCGAAGGGGAAAAAATCCTTATTCATGATGATGTATTGGCAACGGGTGGAACAGCCCGTGCCGTCTGTAACCTAGTAGAAAAACTGGGAGGGGAGATCGTGCAGTGTAATTTTATCATGCAGCTCGATTTCTTAGATGGCAAGGAGCGTCTTAAGAAATACGAAGTGGCTTCGGTGCTTCGGTACTAACACCATAGGGGTCGTGTACAGTTGATAAGTTGGTAGGTTAGTAAAAGTGAAAACTTACCCATGTTTCCATTGTTTTTGACTTCCTGCCGATTAATCTTTTTAAAGCAGGTTTAGGTTTTTCTTTTGGCAGGAATGTTTTTTGGAACGGGCTTTTGTTACCGCCGGGGAATCATTATATTGGTCTTCCGTTTGGGATAGTTACCCAAATGGAAAACAAGCGGAGGCAGGCATCTCGACGGGGTGCCTGTTTTTTTATTGTGGAGATTATGTTGTTTAAGGTATTTGGTCTATTGATAGAATAAAAAACGCCCTTTTCATGGGAAAGGGCGTTTCAGATTAATGGTGAGTTCCATTTATGCAAAAAAACCTTTATCTTGCTAAGTACAAGATATGGATTGACGGAATCCAAAAATGTACCACCACTGCATATTTAAGTTGTTAGGTTGAAGGCTGTATCGAATAACCACCCATCCAACCCCTTTACCTTAAAGGTATTCAAAGTGATGCCCAGGAAATGGGCGTTTCTTCCCTTTCAATACCCTGCCGATATCGGAAGCATCAAGTTTCAATGCCCTGGAAGCTTCTGCGATACTTTTATATTCCGTGACCTCGTTATCGGAAGATGTATGTTTTATGGGGATCATCCTGGAGTAGGCCCCATATGTCTTTGGCCATGATGATCTATCCGCCGTTTTTAAAAAATCATAAAACCTGTTCCTCCCTTTTATACGTTTGAACCGTTCCGAATAGGAAACCTTGTCCAGGTTATCGATATGGTTGTTGTAGCCATTGAAGTCCTTGTTGACTATGCACATTCGGTTCTTTTTAAAATCCTGTTTCTCAACGAAGGAAGAGTAAACCAACCGTTTTACACTATGGTATTTTACTTTATTGTGCTTATTCAATGCAACTTGGCAATCCACGTAATAGTCCTCGAAATGCTTGGAAGTTGATTTCTTGATGTTTTGTCTCAATATCCTGGGATGGATGAATCGCCATCCAAACCTTGAGTGCTCTACATATCTCGGGAGTGATTTTACCCTTCCATGGTTCGATACTTCGTAATACCCTTCATACCCGTCGATTTCCTTCCACACCTCATCGGGTAGGTTTTCCAGAGAATGTTCTTTGTAAGCCTCACGCTTCATTTTGTATTGTTTGTCCTGTTGAAGGTATTGTAAGGGTCCCTAAAAACTGTACCATTAGCTACCCCTAAAAAGGTTATTTTTAACATTAAATTTTAGGGAATGAAAAAGAACAAGTTCACCGACAGCCAGATACTGTCCATTTTAAAGGAGCACGAACAAGGGGCCACTGCAAAAGACTTGGCCCGTCGCCATGGGTTCCATTACCAGACGCTTTATGATTGGAAGAAACGGTTTTCGGGAGTGGAGAATGTTTCCCAGTTGGCCCGTTTGCGCGAGCTGGAGGCCGAGAACACCAAGCTGAAGCGCCTGTATGCCGAGCGCTGCCTGGAGATCGAGGCCATGAAGGACGTACTGTCAAAAAAGTGGTGATGCCCGCCCAGAAGCGCGAGGCGGTTTCCCAGATGGAAGGACACGGTCTGAGCATACGGCGGGCGTGCTCATTGACGGGCCTTCCCCGGAGCAGCTGCTATTACCGATCATGCAGGGGGGATGACAGTCCCCTGGTTGCCGAACTCAACCGGCTGGCCGAGCTGCACCCCACCTACGGGTTCAGGAAGATGTTCCATACCCTTCGCAACGAAGGCCACCCTTGGAACCACAAGCGGGTAAGGAGGGTCTACCGGCAGCTGGGGCTCAACCTGAAGAGGAAACGCAAGCGGAGGCTACCCCAGCGTGAGGGCCGCCCCCTGGAGGTGCCTCGGGCAGGGAACGTGACCTGGAGCATGGACTTTATGAGCGATGCCCTTTGGAACGGCAGGCGGTTCCGCACATTGAACATCATCGACGATTTCAACCGCGAGAGCATCTGGATAGAGGTCTCCCTGTCCATAGGGGCCGGGCACATGACCGAACTCCTGGACTGGATCGTGGCAGAACGGGGCAAACCCAGGGCCATACGTGTGGACAACGGCCCGGAATTCCTCAGCACCGCCTTTACCCACTGGTGCCACAGACACCGCATCGCCATCCTGTACATACAGCCGGGAAAACCCGTGCAGAATGCACTGATAGAACGTTTCAACCGCAGTTTCAGGCAGGAGGTCCTGGACTGCCATGTGTTCCAGAGCCTAGAACAGGTCCGTGAAAAAACGGCACAGTGGATGGAACACTACAACCACCATAGGCCCCATGAGAGCCTGGGGGATATAAGTCCCATACAATATAAGAAACACCATCACAGCCATGGCTGT
>JANQKN010000129.1 GCA_028281065.1 Flavobacteriaceae bacterium
GTTCTTGGCAGTGTCCTTTACGTTTTTAAACTTCATTTTCATCAGTTCGTTCCGATCCAGCCAACGCCCTGCGTTTTTGTAACCTATTAACGTACCTCCACTGCGTATCCAATCTTTCAGCTTTTCCGCATCTTCCTTGTCCAAGGCACTTCCCCAGTTGTGTGGCATTATAATGTCTGTATAACGGCTTAAATCGGTGCCGCCAAAATTGCGGGTGTCCAATTTTGTAATACGCATATCGTAACGGGTATCGAACAAATGCCAGATTTCACCAGCATCGTAAGGATTAATCCCTTCTCCTACTATCAAGGCAACCTTGGGTTGTTCTAAAGCCCTAAACTGACTACTTCCTAGATCGATTCCTTCGGTAAGTCCAGTGTTTACTGGGGTAATGTGGACTCCTGTCTTTTCAGAAACTTTATTTAAGAAGTTAGCCAATTGGGAAGCATCCAATTTTTGGTTCTGAACTGGAATAAGGATGGTTCCATAATCGTAGTTTTTGCCATTCAAGGAAAATTGTTTCATTCCCACTTTAGCACGAAGCCCTTTGCCTAAAATCTTGCTGAGTGCTTTTGGGCTGTAGTACTCATGCCATTCCATAAGGTAAGCATATTGCGAAGTGGAAACAGCCGGAGCCTTTGGCATTGTAAGATCTGTAACTGCATCTCCAGCCCGAGAAGGGGTGACGTCTGCATAATCCAAATTAAAAGCCATAGGGAAGGTCCAGGCACTTACATCGTAAAAGAGGCTGTCCCTAAATTGGGTCCTTTTTTCGAACATAGCATTGATGAGCCGATGCTGCTTCTGGTTTTTGGGCACCACGTAGGCGTATCCTTTTTTATAGGTTTTCCCATTTGCTGTAAAATCATTTTCCAGCTCATGGAAGGTAATTTTGTGTCGGTTAAGGATTTCGGCCAGGTGATAGGTCTTGGCGGCGTCTTTTTCGTCACCAAACACAATGGCTCCTCCTTTTGCTGCTTCTTTACGTGCATTGGCATAGAAAGTCCTTTGGTAATCTAGCAGTTCTTTTCGCATGTTAACCGCTGCTTCTAGGGTGGATAATGCTGCTGTAAACTGATTTCTAATGGTAAATGGAAAGGTAAGGATTCCGTTATCGCTTTCCTGCGCATGCCCTCGGGAAGAAGCCTGTTCAAAAAGGATTCCTATGGCTCCATTGATATCGGGGAATGTGGAACCTTTTCCGTAATAGAAATCATCGAAGCTTTCTTCGGTATAATAAAAACTACCCAATTTGTTAAATGCATTGGCGTGGAATTTGGCAATCATCCCTGTAAGATCCTGATTCCGCTGGGGTGTTAGTGGGTGGGTCCGCGAGGGAATCCCAGGCTGAAAGAAAAAAGTAGCGTTGGTTCCCATTTCATGGTGATCGGTTAGGATATTGGGATACCATTGGTGAAAACTCTTAATACGGGCTCTACTTTCGGGCAACTGTGCGGGTAGCCAATCACGGTTCATATCGAACCAGTAGTGATTGGTACGCCCTCCAGGCCAAACCTCGTCGTATTCACGATCGTTGGGATCGGGGTTTATATTCTGGCTTTTATGGACATTGGCCCAATAGGCAAATCGCTGTAAACCATCGGGATTAAAAGATGGATCCAGTAGGATTACCGTATTGTTTAACAATTCGTCTATTTTAGATCCTTGAGCGGCTGCCAAGTAATAGGCAAGCGCCAAAGCGGCATTGGATCCACTGGCTTCATTTCCATGAATGGAAAAACCTTGGTATACAACAATGGGCATACTGGAGGTGTCCAAACTGGAAGCGTTGCTTTCGGTAAGATTTACGTGTGCTTCCCTTATGGTGTTGATATTGGCAAGGTTGGATGGAGAAGATACAGTAAGCAGTAACAATGGCCTGCCTTCAAAAGTTGTTCCTCGGTTTTCTATGGTCATTCGGTCGCTTACCTCGGCCAAGCGCATCATGTACATAGTAAGCTTGTCGTGGCTTATATGCCAATCGCCCACCTCATGCCCAATAACACTCTTGGGTGTAGGGATGTTGGGGTTGTAGGTTATGTCTTGGGGTAAATAATAATTAAGATCTACTTGATAATCCTGGGCAGATAAGGTAATGCATGCCAAGAACAGGAATAGGTGGGTTATTTTTTTCATATAAAAAAGTAAGATTTAAATATAAAAAAACCGCTTCAAATAAATGAAGCGGTTTGTATATTTTAAGAGTCTTTAACGATTAAATATCGTCGAAATCTATATCGGTAAAGCTGGAAGTTTCGTTGGTTTCCTCAGCAACTACGGCTGCTTCGTTATGTTCTTCCTTTTTGTAATCACTCTGATGGCGTTCGCTAATTACTTCTTCGCCTTTTTCATCAATGATGTATTGGATCATTTCGTTAAGGTTGTCCCTGAAGTCGGCAAAGTCTTCTTTGTACAAATAGATTTTATGCTTTTTGTAGTGGAAAGAACCGTCATCATTGGTAAACTTCTTACTTTCTGTAATCGTTAAGTAGTAGTCTCCGGCTTTGGTTTCGCGTACATCAAAGAAATAAGTACGTCTTCCGGCTCGCATTACTTTTGAATATATTTCTTCTTTCTCCATCATTTGACTGTCTCTAAATGGTTAATTTTTTGTAAACATAGAGCCAAAAATCTAAAAAAAAACCTAATCGGCAAAGGAAAGACTACATTTCTTTTTCCTGAAGCTGTTTGTGGTAGAGCTCTTTGTAGTAACCATCTATGTTAATAAGTTCATTGTGAGACCCTTCCTGAATAATTTTTCCTTCTTCTAGGACAATGATCTTATCGGCGTTTTTGGCAGAAGATACCCTGTGGCTAACAATAAGCGTGGTTTTGTTTTGAGAGACTTTTTGAAGGTTTTGCAGGATTTCTTCTTCCGTCTCGGTGTCCACGGCGCTTAGGCAGTCATCCAATAATAGAATCTTGGGATCCTTTATAAAGGCCCGGGCGATGGAAACCCGTTGCTTTTGTCCACCACTCAAGGTAATACCGCGTTCACCCAGGACAGTTTCGTATCCTTTCGAAAAACCAATGATATTGGTATGTACAGCTGCACTTTTGGCTGCTTCCGTAACCATTTCGTCTGTGGCATCGGCATTTCCAAACTTAATGTTGTTCTTTATGGTGTCGCTAAAGAGGAAGGCATCTTGCGGCACATATCCTATACTGCTCCTTAAGTCGTCCAAATGCAAGTCTTTGACTTGGGAATTGTCCATTTTATAGTATCCGTGCTCTACGTCATACAGACGGGCAATGAGTTCCAATATGGTCGATTTACCAGAGCCTGTGTTTCCAATAATGGCTAATGTTTCCCCTGGTTTTACAGAGAACGAAACACCTTTTAGGGCTTTAATTCCTGTGTCTGGATAGGTAAAGCTAACACTGTCGAATTCTATGTGCCCTTGTATGTCGCTGTGTTGGGTTGCCGTGTTCGTGATCTCTGGGGTCACCTTCAAAAACTCATTGATCCTTTTTTGCGATGCTTCTGCTTGTTGCACCATGGAAGAAACCCAACCTACAATAGCCACAGGCCACGTAAGCATGTTTACGTAAATAAGAAACTCTACAATGGTCCCAAATTCGATCTTCCCTTCGATAAATTGATTTCCGCCTATGTAAATTACCAGCAGGTTACTTGCACCTATCAATAGTACCATGAGGGGAAAAAACAAGGCTTGGACCTTGGTTAGGTCTATGTTTTTCTGTTTGCTGTCGTTGGCCAGTTTTTCGAAATCGATCTGGGTCCTGCCTTCAATGCCATATGCCTTTATAACCGCAATACCACTAAAACTCTCTTGGGTAAAAGTGGTGAGCTTGGCAAGGTACTGTTGTACAACGGTACTACGTTTATGGATCGCAATGCTCAATTTATAAATACTGATGGAAAGTATAGGAAGCGGGGCAACAGCGTATAAAGTTAAGAGTGGAGCCGTGTAGACCATATAGCTAATGGCCACGATAAATAGGGTGACGGTAGTCGTGCTGTACATAAGGGCAGGACCTACATACATCCTTACTTTACCAACGTCTTCACTTATACGACTCATTAAATCCCCGGTTCGGTTGTTCTTGTAAAAGCTTAGGGATAGTTTTTCGTAATGCTGAAAAATAAGGTTTTTTAGATCGTATTCTATATATCGGGACACCACAATAATGGTTTGTCGCATGAGGAACGTAAAGAATCCCGACAACAAAGCAGCTCCTATAATGAGGAGTATGTTTTCCAGCAGCAATCCGTTTAAAACCTCTTGGGTAATTTCCCCATCGAGTTTTTGTCGTATGGCATCTACAGAATCACCAATCTTTACGGGGACGAACACTGTAAAGATTCGGGCAATGGCGGTAATGAGCAACCCAAGAAGCAACCGCCATTTGTATTTAATGAAGAATTGATTGACAAAACGAAGCTCTTTCATAGTAGGTTCAATAGTATAAAAAGGGTCAATGAAAACTTATTAACAAATTCTTAAAATTCAGATAAATTTTTGCGAAATCTTTAATAATCCTCTAATTTTGCACACCCATTTTACGGGATTAACAAAACTTAATGTATGGTGACTGAGGTAGTTAAAGCAAAAGAACTTCAAAAATTAGACCCTGTTTTCGGACAGTTATCTTTCGATAACCATGAGCAAATTGTTTTTTGCAACGACAAAGATACAGGATTAAAAGCAATAATAGGAATACACAATACCGTTTTGGGACCTGCCTTGGGAGGAACCCGTATGTGGCAGTACAATTCGGAATGGGAAGCGTTAAATGATGTGCTTCGACTGTCCCGTGGAATGACTTTTAAAAGTGCCATTACGGGATTGAACCTTGGAGGCGGAAAAGCAGTAATTATTGGAGATGCGAAAACCCAAAAAACCCCAGAATTAATGCTTCGTTTTGGAGAATTCGTTCACTCATTGGGCGGAAGGTATATTACTGCCGAAGATGTAGGGATGGTTACCAGCGATATGGATTTGGTGAGAACTGTTACTCCTTATGTAACTGGAATCTCCGAAGAAAAAGGAGGAGCTGGAAATCCTTCGCCCATTACCGCTTACGGTGTGTTTATGGGAATGAAAGCGGCTGCCAAATACAAATTTGGTAACGATAACCTAGAAGACAAAGTAGTCTATGTACAGGGAATAGGAAATGTTGGAGAAGCATTGGTAGAGCACTTAAGCAATGAAGGCGCTAAGGTGTTTATTAGCGACATCCACAGGGACCGTTTAGAAGAAGTTCGTGACAAGTACAATGTGTCCATCTACGAAGGAGATAACATTTATGCCGAGGAAATGGACATCTACGCACCTTGTGCTTTAGGGGCTACCGTTAACGATACAACCATCAATGCCCTTAAGGCCAAAGTAATTGCGGGGGCTGCAAACAACCAGTTGGCAGACGAGCAAGTACATGGAACCTTGTTGCGCGAAAGAGGGATTGTTTACGCTCCCGATTTCTTGATCAATGCTGGAGGGATCATCAATGTATATGCCGAATTGGAAAATTACGGTAAGCAAGAAATCATGCGCAAGACAGAGAATATCTATAACACGACTTTGGAAATTCTTTCGAATGCTGAAACCAATGGGATCACAACCCATGAAGCAGCGTTCCATATTGCACAATCCCGTATAGATGTGCGAAAAAAAGAAAGCTAAATTATAGATAGAATACATATCTTTGCAGCGCATTTCCAATAAGGGAATGCGCTTTATTTTTAATTCAAGCTAAGAGTTCTTTTCAATGATGCTGACCAGAAGACATATAAGAGTAAAGGTTTTACAATCGTTATATGCGTTTTACCAATCGGAAGATCCCGATTTGGATAAACAGAAAAAATTCCTGGCCTATAGCATCTCACAAATGCAGGACCTCAATGTGCTATTGCTTCAGTTAATGGTGGCCATTAGGGTACATGCAAACAACTACCTTCAAAAATCGCAAAAAAAGTACCTGGCTACTTCAGAAGAGAAGAATCCCAGCCTTGTTTTTGTTGAGAATAAAGTGATCGACCTCATCGAAAATCATGAAGGACTGTCCCAATACTTGAAAAACAAAAAACTGAACAACTGGGAAAACGACGATGAGTATGTTACCATCTTGTTCAACGAACTCAAAGAAAAGGATTGGTATAAAGACTATCTTAAAGAGGTTAACCCAAGTTTTGAAGTAGACCAAAAATTGGTCTCTAAGCTGTATAAAGAAGTGATTGCCCCCAACGACAAGCTATACGATTACTTGGAGGACCATCGCTTAACTTGGTTGGACGATTACCCTTTGGTGAACACTTCCATCATGAAGATGCTGGACAAGATCAGTCCGAAGAAATCCGATATTGTGTTTTCTCCTCAACTGTATAAAAATGAAGAAGATAGGGAGTTTAGCACCCTTTTGCTTCAAAAAGTGATCCTTAACGATGATAAATTATCCGAGTGGATCGATGGCAAAACCCCTAACTGGGATAAGGAACGGATTGCCGAAATAGACATGATCATTTTAAAGATGGGAATAGCGGAATTCCTTTATTTTCCTAGTATTCCCGTAAAAGTGACCATTAATGAATACCTGGAAATTTCCAAGGAGTATTCTACCCCAAAAAGTAGCCTATTCATTAACGGTATCTTGGATAAATTGGTGAAGGAACTCACCCAAAAAGACAAATTGAATAAAATGGGTCGGGGTCTTCGCTAGAAATAAAAAAATAGTTACTTTAGCGATTCCTATAACTTAAATAAAAAATAATGAAAAAATCAATTTTATTACTAGCGGCAATAGCAATGGTTGCTTTTACTTCCTGTAAAGAAAATGCAGCCGATAAAGTAAGTGAAGAAAACGTAGCTGCTGCTGCGGAGCGTGATGCAGAGGCAGGGAAGTTTCCAGTAATGACTTTTGATGTAACTGAATTCGACTTTGGTACCATCGAGCAAGGAACTCCACAAGAACACAGATTTACATTTACCAATACTGGTGAAGCAGACTTAGTAATCGTAGATGCTAAGAGTAGCTGTGGATGTACAGTTCCTGAATACCCAAAAACCCCAATCGCTCCTGGAGCTAAGGGAGAGATGTTGGTTAAGTTCAACGGAAGTGGTAAGAATCAGGTAAGCAAGACTGTAACTATTACTGCTAACACCGAAACTGGAAAAGAGACCATTAAGATTAAAGCTTTCGTAAACCCTAAAGAGGGCGCAGCTCAAGGTTCTCCAATCCAAACTCAGTAAGATTATATAGTACAAGATATTTCAGATGGATCAATCACTCTTAGGCCCTTTATTACTATTTACTGTATTTATCATTTTCTTCATGGTATTGCCACAAAGAAAAAGGATGAAGCAGGAAAAGAAATTCTTTAGCGAACTGAAGAAAGGAATGAAAGTAGTAATGGGTAGTGGATTACACGGAAAGGTGTTGGAACTTAATGACGATGGAACCTGTATTATAGAAACATCGGCTGGAAAGCTGAAGTTCGATAAAACAGCAATTTCCGTAGAGAAAACCACCAAGTTGAATGCTCCTGCGAAATAAACGTACAGATTATACGAATTAAAAAACCTTCGGCATTGCCGAAGGTTTTTTTTATTTCCCAAAATCAAATTTACATTACATAATGACACTTATGAAATTGATATAAGCGTATATGTAAGGACTATTTTTTGAGAAAGAAATGAAGTGTAGGTTGGCTTCATATTTAAACTTAAAAAATAGCTCGATATGAAAAAAGGAATACTTTGTTTTATGCTGTTGGCGTTTGGTGTTTTATCAGCACAACAAACATTAGATTTGGAAAGTTTGTTGGAGCGTTTGGATAGCCTTCCAGATTCTTCTATGCCTTTTCAATACTTTCTTAAGCAACATTTTACCAATGAAGAGTCGCAGCTGTTAATGGATCATTTCAGTAAAAAAATGGACAATTCCAATGAAAAACCCGAAATGCTGGGGAATGATATCTTTTATGCAGCTAATGTTTGGAATTTTAACCATGCATTTGGAATTCTGTCCGCATTGGATACACAGGATTTTGAAATATTGAATACAGATGGTTTCAATCTTTTTTTAGGGGATGATTTTGACGGAAATGGTGATTTATATGCCCTGCTTTGGCCAGATGATATGTTGGCAAAGGTGAATACAGAAGATGGCTCTTACGAGGTTATAGGGCCTTTAACCGGCGGACTCCCAACATCACATCTACCTTCTGGTTTGGCTTGGGACCCTACTACAGGTACCATGTATGCAATGAGTACTACCGGAGATAGTTCCGACGCAAAACTTTATAGTATAAGTCTTGTTAACGGACATTTAACTCCTATAGGGGACACTACTACCTTTGGTGGAGGGGAATGGTTAGCCATTACGGAAGAAGGAAAGGCTTTTACTGTGGATGTGAACACCGATGCATTTTATTCAGTAAATCTTGAAACTGGGGAAACCACTTGGATTGCTGATTTAGGAATTGATATTAGCTTTGCACAGGATGCTTCCTATGATTTTGAAAGTGGACGATTATTTATGGCTGCATTTATGGATGGAGGTGTAAGTCAAATTTATACTATAGACACGATAACAGGAGAACTGGAATTGTTTGGAGATGCTCCTGCTTTCCACGAATTCGGTGGCTTTTCGACACCTTATGTTGAGGTTGTTTTAGATACTCAGGAATTCGATTTAGAAAGCGTTGTTGCTATATACCCCAATCCAGCTTCAGATTTTGTTTCTGTAAATGCTTCCCAAGATATTGAAGTAACATCTGTAGAAGTTTATGACATTTCGGGTAGAAGCACAGGGAAAGAAATAATAAGCGACCAAATTAATCTGGCCGATCTTACTAACGGAGTTTATTTTATAAACATAGAGACATCACAAGGAAGAGTAGTAAAGAGGGTAATTAAAAATTGATAGGTTAGTAATAAAAAAGCCGCCTCTAAAGGCGGCTTTTTTATGTGTATTTTAAATCAGAATCGATATCCAACCGAGGCACCTCCTCTAAAGAAACCACCAGGCCCTGCATCTTCACTCCCAAAATAGCGGCCTCCTCCTATAGACAGTTCCACGACGAATCCATTTTTGCTTACCCATTTTTGCCCAATGGCAAAGCCAATCCCGAATTTGGTCCAATCCTCTTCCACAGTTCTTTGGGGATCGAAAAATTCGATAGTATCTGTCCCACCAGCAACCTGTAAAGATCCTTCGGCAAAAAAGCCCCTGGCTCCATAGTCCTGCTTGTTAAAGAAGTATTGGCGGTAGTAGGGAGTAATGGCCCATTCGTGGTAGTCGTCTCCTTGCTCGTCTTCAAAACCATAAAAAGCAGATACCCCAGCTCCCGAAAACTTGCTTATAATGTATTCGTAACTTATATCTACGGCAGGAACAATAAGTCCCTCCAATGCATCGATACGGAATTCATGTTTTGGGGTAGTGTCGGTGTTTTCGTCGTTGGTTTCTTGTGCCATAGCAATGGTGGCAAACCCCATTAAAAACAGGGTAAGGAATTTCTTTTTCATAATTGTGGTTTTTTAATTTTTAATGGGATGGTAGTTCACAAGAACCATTCCATTATTTGCTCCCAACCAGCTGTGCTATGTTAACAATTACCTCAATTGCTTTTTGCATGCTCTCAACCGGTACATATTCGTAACGACCGTGGAAATTATGCCCACCAGCAAAGATGTTGGGGCAGGGAAGTCCCATAAAACTCAATTGCGAACCATCGGTTCCACCACGTATGGGTTTTATGATAGGGGTAATACCAGCTTGCTTCATGGCTTCTTCGGCAATATCCACAATATGCATTACAGGCTCTACCTTTTCACGCATGTTGTAGTATTGGTCCTTGATTTCCACACTCACCCTATCATGGTATTTTTCGTTGAGTATGGCAGCAATTTGATTCATTTTCTCCTTGCGTTCTTCAAAAAGTCCGCGGTCATGGTCCCGAATAATGTATTGCAGCTCGGTACCATCCACTTCCCCGTTTACACTGTAGAGATGAAAGAAACCTTCGCGGTCTTCGGTTTGTTCGGGGGTTTCGGTTCTTGGTAAGGCATTGATAAACTCGGTAGCAATGTACATGCTGTTTACCATCTTGCCTTTGGCATATCCTGGGTGAACGATCTTACCTTTTATCTTCACCACGGCTCCTGCGGCATTGAAGTTTTCGTATTCCAGTTCTCCAATTTGACTCCCATCCATGGTGTAGGCCCAATCGGCACCAAATTTTTCCACATCGAATTTATGGGCACCACGGCCAATCTCTTCGTCCGGGGTAAATCCTACCCGTATTTTTCCATGTTTTATTTCGGGGTGCTTTATGAGGTATTCCATAGCCGAGACGATTTCGGCAATTCCTGCTTTGTCATCGGCGCCCAAGAGGGTAGTCCCATCGGTAGTGATCAACGTTTTTCCTTTATAAAGCAATAAATCTTCAAATTCCGAAGGGGATAATTTAAGGTCTGTTCCTTTCAAAGGAATATCACTTCCATCGTAGTTTTCGATAATCTGTGGTTTTACATTAGCACCTGTAAAATCGGGTGTGGTGTCGAAGTGGGAAATAAAACCAATGACAGGAACGTCCTTGTCTATATTGCTGGGCAGGGTTGCCATGATATAGGCGTTTTTATCGATACTTACATCTTCCATACCTATATCTTCCAACTCCTTTGCCAAGGCATTGGCTAGATCCCATTGTTTTTCACTACTGGGTGTTGTGTTACTATTGGGGTCACTTTCCGTATCCACAGTTATATAGCTTACAAAGCGGTTAATGAGATCTTGCTTGTCTATCATGTTTTATTGTTTAAAAATGCAGCTAAAAATAATTATTATTAATGGAAAATTCGTTTCAAATTTGGTTTAAGTCGTTTCACTTGCATTTTAGGTCACTTCACTGGATTAAGGGCTAATAAGCCCTACCATCGCTACTACATTTGTTTCATAATTTAAAATCTAAATGATATGAAAGCAATTGGAAAAAAAATGATTTTTGGAATGATGCTTTTAGGCTTCATCACCATGGAAACTGTAGAAGCACAGAGAAAACCAACGACGCGAAATCGCCCTAATATAGAAAGGGGGAGATCTGTAAAAAATGTAGCCTCAGCTACTCATTATAGAAAGGACCACCATAGAACAAGGTCCGTTAGGCATCCTCATTACCGATACCCAAGATATCGAAGAGTGATCCCTAGGCTACCGAGAAACCATGTAACCATTGTCTTTGGAGGATTCCCTTACTACTACCACAGTGGAATATTCTACACAAGCTGTGACGAAGGTTATGTAACCGTACTGCCGCCAGTAGGGGTAAGAATAGGAGTATTGCCAACCCGATATACACGAATAGTAATAGGTCCAAGAATTTACTTTTATGCTTCGGGTATTTACTATGTGGAATTGGAGGATTGTGAAGATGAAGATGAAAAATACGAAGTGGTAAAACCGGAAATAGGCTTTGTGGTTTCCGAGATCCATGAGGATTCTGAAGAAGTTATCGTAGATGATGTAAAACTTTATAAGTACAACGATGTGCTATACCAAAAGTTTGTGGATGACATGGGTGAGGTAAAGTATAAAGTAGTAGACGTAGATTAATTTTAATACCAGTAAAAAATGAAACGTATAGTAAGAATAGTTGTGTTGGTATTATTTGTAGTGCCTCCTTTGCAAGCTCAAAATGCTAAGGAGGCCATGCAAAACACCAAACAGATTGTTGAAGGTAAGGAAGCACTGCAACGCGATATGAAAGAGCTGGAAGCTTTTAAGCGAAAGCTGACCACATTTAACAGCGCATTTAATGGTAAAAATGTTAAGGATGTAAATACTATTAAAATGCAAATTGTGGCAGATATGGCCCGCGAAGTCCAACAAAGCAATATAAAAGCTAAGAATGCCCGGCGGGAATTATCGCAAAGTAGTGCCGAAGTAAGAAGCGATCGTCGCGAAATACGGAGAAACAAGAATGATAGTGATAGGGGGAGGTACGATCGTAAAGACGATGATAGGGATATGGCACGCGATCGAGCCAACAGCCGTGACGACCGTAGGGACCGCCGTGATGATGTACGTGATCTCGAACAACAGATCGAGAGGGCCAAACGACAAGAAATAATTTTCAACAAAGTAAATCAGTATAGCTTTGGGTTTGGCAAGTCTGAAATGTCAATGGCGGAAACCAACAAAAAGTTGATCTTGGAATTTGTTTCCCTGCTTAACGAAGATGTTGAGGCCACTAAAAGGGAATTGGCAGAAGATAACAGGGAGCGACGAGAAGACCGTCGTGAACGAAGGGACGATCGCCAGGAGCGAAATGAGATAAGCTCTAAAAGGCGATTTAATAGAGGTTGATTTGTTTAATAAGAAGGCTGTCTAAAGACTACGTTTTCCAAACAGTAAGTTTTTAGATAGTCTTTTCTTTGTAGTATATTCATGGGCAGCAATCACATTAAAAACCGTACAACGCAAATGACATTGAATCGAAATAGGAAAACCTTGTTTTTAGTCTTTGCCTTGTTTATTGCCTTGAGTGTTAACCTTCCAAGAATATTGATCTTGTTTGGGGTTACCGACGGGATAGGCGATTTTTTTAAGAATGTGAGTGCGCTGGATGTCATTATTAGATTCTCTACGTTGTTTCTTTTTTCGTGGTCCTCCTTACTGTTAAACACCCAGATTTTCAAAATAAAGCGAAAATCGAACGGGATGATTCTACTAGGACAAAATCTATTGTTGCTGGCCTTGGCGTTATTTGTTTTGATCTTTTTATATCCTAAACTTACTTCAACGAATTTAGTTCCTTCGCAGCTCTATTTCCTGATTTTTATCTATAGTATTTGTGCACTTTTGCTATTTCTGTTTTCCAGGGTTTTGTTGTTGCAAATGCGACACCAAGAAGAAATGATAACCCAAGAGCGATTGAAGCAACAGAATCTTGAAAACGAGTTGATGGCCCTAAAGAATCAGATAAATCCTCACTTTTTATTCAATGCGTTAAACTCGTTTAACGCCTTAATAAGTACCAATACCAAGGCGACCCAGTTCGTAAATAAACTGTCTTTTATGTACCGTTATATTTTACAGGGAGCCGACAGGGAAGTAGTTTTTTTGCACGAAGAACTGAAGTTCTTGGAAAGCTATCATTTTCTGAATAAAGTGCGGTATGGGGACAAGCTAACCCTAAACATAGCTATTGATGATCGCTTTTTGGATAAAAAAATCCCAACATTGGGATTACAGTTATTGGTAGAAAACGCAGTAAAACACAACGAAATTTCTAATGAGAATCCACTAAGCATCGAAGTGTATGGCGATACCGATTCTATTTATGTGTCGAATAAAATACAACCTAGAAGTACTTGGGTAGAAAGCACTGGGAAGGGATTACAGAATTTAGATAAACGATTTTATTTGCTTTGCGAAAAACATATTACGATTACGAATGATGACAATCTTTTTAAAGTAAAACTTCCTTTAATTCCATAATGTATGAATATTGTAATAGTCGAAGATGAAACTGCCGCTGCAGCCCATTTGGAGTTTTTAATAAAACAAATTCGTCCTGAAGTACAGGTAGTCCAGCAATTGGATGCTGTAAAGACTGCGGTGGATTATTTTTCCACGGCACAAGATGTAGATCTCGTTTTTATGGATATTCATTTAAGTGATGGGATTTCCTTTCAAATTTTTGAACAAGTGGAAATAAGAACCCCTGTCATCTTCACCACTGCTTACGATCAATATGCCCTCCAAGCCTTTAAGGTAAACAGTATCGATTATTTGTTGAAACCCATGAATGAGGAAGAGCTGTTGCAAGCTTTTATCCAATTCGAAAGCAGTCATCAACAAAAAGAGGCACCTTCCACCCAAATGGACGGGATCCTTAAAATGATGCAGCAATTTAAAAAACCCTATAAACAAAACTACTTAGTGCAGTATCGGGATGAGCTTATTCCTGTTTCCGTAAAAGAGATCGCCTATTTCTTTATGGATACGGGAAGCGTAAAAGCAATGACACATAAAAACAAGGCTTATGTGGTGGATTATAAGCTGGAAGAACTGGAAGAGCAGTTGGATCCAGAGCTCTTTTATCGAGCAAACAGACAATGCATCATTAAAAAAGAAAGCGTCGTTAATCTAAAGCAATATTTTAACGGAAAACTAATTGTGAACGTGAACCCGCCTCCCTCAGAAAAAATAGTGGTAAGCAAGGCTAAGGCCACCCCTTTTAAAAAGTGGCTTAACAGCTAATAAGGCCTTTGCTTTATTTACCTTAATCTTTCCGATACAATTCACAATCCCTATAGGATATTTCACCTTCGATTTGGGTTGTTTCAGTATGTATTTACAACTTTCAAATAGCTATTAGGAGGATATTTGTACTGTAAATTAATTGAAACAATAACGAGAGAAACTCTCATAAAACCATTAAAAGATGAACACTATAAAAATCAAAACCGTTTTTGCTATCATAGTACTAAGCTTTGGGACTTTTTCAGTAATGGCCCAATCGCAGTCTCAGAAAAATGAAGAAAGGATACAAATTTATACTTCTGAAGAGCGCGACAACCTTCAGCTTTGGTTTCACGATCAAACCGACCAAATGAATCTTACAGAGGAAGCCAAAGAACAATACTTAAGCATTATTCTTCACTATACTGGTAAGATCATGCGATTGGATGATAAGGATAAAGGTCTTACCAAAGAAGAGTTTGTGGAAAAGCTAGAAGAATACATAGGAAAACAGAATAACAAGGTAAAGGGTATTTTAACAGCAGAGCAGTATGCTATCCATTTAAAAAACTACGGGATATTAATGCGCAGTGCTTCCAAAAGATGGGGTATAGGATAACACTTATGCCCCTTCCTGGGAAAATAATGCAAACATTCTGGATAATAGGGGTATAGTTATTACTTTTGCGCCAGATTTATAAATCTATGTACAAAACCATCCTCAGACCCATCCTTTTTTGTTTCGATCCCGAGAAAATTCATTATTTCACCTTTGCGCTCATTCGCTTTTGCCATAAATTGGGAATGGGAGGGATGTTTCGCGGTATTTATAAGGTGAACGACCCCCGATTGGAAAGAAAGCTCTTCGGGCTTACTTTCCCCAATCCCGTGGGATTGGCGGCTGGGTTCGATAAGGATGCAAGGTTGTACAGGGAGCTTTCCAACTTTGGTTTCGGGTTTATAGAAATTGGGACGGTCACCCCAAAGCCGCAATCGGGGAACCCCAAAAAGCGCTTGTTCCGATTAAAAAGCGACAGTGCCATCATTAACCGAATGGGTTTCAATAACGGTGGCGTAGAAGAAGCTGTTACAAGGCTGAAAAGGAATAAGAACGTATTGGTTGGTGGAAACATTGGAAAAAACAAAGTAACCCCCAACGAAGAAGCCGTAAACGATTATGTAATCTGTTTCGAGGCCCTGTTCGATTATGTGGATTATTTTGTGGTGAATGTGAGTTCGCCCAATACCCCAAACCTTAGGGAATTGCAGGACAAAAAACCTCTGACAGATTTATTGAATACCCTACAGGACAAAAACAACCAAAAATCTTCTAGAAAACCCATCCTGCTTAAGATTGCTCCGGACCTAACTGACGATCAGCTTTTGGACATCATCGATATTGTAAAGGATACCCAAATAGACGGTGTTATAGCAACCAATACTACGATTTCTAGGGAAGGGCTTACTTCTGAAAATAAAAAAGAGATGGGAGGGCTTAGTGGTAAACCACTCACATCTAGATCCACCGAAGTCATCCGTTTTTTGTCTCAAAAAAGCAACCAAGCATTTCCTATCATAGGTGTAGGGGGAATCCATTCCGTAGACGATGCTTTGGAAAAAATTGAAGCCGGGGCAAGTTTGGTTCAACTATACACCGGCTTCATTTACGAAGGCCCTGCACTGGTCAAGGCTATCAATAAGGGGATACTTACAATTTAATAAGTCGCAACACCGATTCCTTTTTGGAATCACTTACCGTTTTTACGAGATAAGCACCACTAGGTAGGGCACTTATGTTCATATCGACAGAGTTCGCATTGAGATTTTCCTTTTTCATTACTTCGGTTCCCAATACATTATAAATGGCAACACTTTGTAATGCACTTGTATGAGATACCGTAAAACGTTCTTGTGCAGGATTAGGGAACAATGTGGTTTTGTTTTCAGTAAAATCATCCGTTCCTAATACCGATTCCAAGGTTATGGTCAATGTTCCCATGATTTCCGAAGAAAACGGAGAAATTCCTTGAAGACTGGAAATAGGCTCTTGCGGATTGGTATCCATATTGCTCGAATCGTAATCCGCTCCGCTATCCGTTCCAGCATCGTAGGGATATAGATCGATAACAATTTCGTCAATCCATTCACTTCCGTTAAAGAGTTCTACACTATTAACACCAACAAACCAGTCGGGACTGGGAGCGATCATGGTTAAAAGTGTGATTAATGGGTATTCTTCTGTAGTAATAATGTTGTTTATGGTAATAGAACCCAATGCAGTACTTAAGTTATTGCCATTAATGGCTTCATTGGCATACCCGGAAGCAATGGCATCATCAACTTCCCCAAAGAAAACCGTATTGCTTCCCAATTCTGCTACGTCTTCTATGCCGGGGGTAGCAAGCCCTCCCATTTCCCAAAAGACAACACCATCGTTGTGGGTAGCTCCTACCAATCGGGACCAATGTGCTCCGTTAGGAAGGTTTCCACTGGGATGTGGATGCGTTGCTTGGGACCAATTACTATCGAATCGAACCGTATAGGTAGCTTCGGATTGCGCGGAAGAATGCAATGAAATAAATCCTAAAAGCGTGAATATCAGTAATTTTATCTTCATAATAGCAGGTTTAGTAGTGCCTGTGTCGTAACATCCCCTTTTTCCTTACATACAAAACACATATTTTTACGAAATGATTGAAACCCTCTACCTATTTACATTAGCTACCTTGGCTTTATCCTTATCCCCAGGTCCCGATAATATATACGTACTTACCCAATCTTTGGTTCATGGCACCAAAAGTGGAATCGCTACCACTGCAGGATTGGTAAGCGGTTGTATTGTGCATACTACATTATTGGCTTTTGGTGTTTCGGCCATTATTACCCGTTCCGAGTCGCTGTTTTATGGAATAAAGGTAGTAGGCGCGATCTACCTGGTCTATTTGGCATATAAAGTATATAAAAGTCCTTCGTCTGTTTCGGTTTCTATGGAATCCACCCCTAAAAAGAGCTATGGGGAATTGTTTAAGACTGGAGTAGTCATGAACATTCTCAACCCCAAGGTCATGATTTTTTTCTTGGCATTCTTCCCCGGTTTCCTTTGGGATCCCGAAGGCAATACCGTATACCAGTTCTATGTGTTGGGGATCATTTTTATGGCTGCTTCCTTTATCACTTTTGGGATCATTTCCTTATTGGCGGGAAGCATTTCTTCTTATTTGTTGAAAAACAAATACATAGGATTGATTCTTAAATGGTTGCAGATAATTGTGTTTATAGGAATTGCTGTGTATATCCTACTGCCGTAAATTTCTTGAATTGTATTCAACTTTTCGTACTGCGGATATTGTATATTTGATACAATGCAAAAAGTAAAAATTATAGAATGCCCTAGGGATGCCATGCAGGGTATTAAGGATTGGATTCCTACCGAAGCAAAGGTACAGTACATACAATCCCTTTTGCGCTGTGGGTTCGATACCATAGATTTCGGAAGCTTTGTTTCCCCAAAGGCCATTCCACAAATGGTAGACACGAAAGAGGTCTTGGCTTCCTTGGACCTAAGTACTACCCAAAGCAAACTTCTGGCTATTGTTGCCAATGTTAGGGGCGCTCAGGACGCTGTTGTACATCCAGAAATACAATATTTGGGATACCCTTTTTCCATTTCGGAAAACTTTCAGATGCGGAACACCCATAAGACCATAGATCAATCCATCGATATCTTAAAGGAAATTCTGGAATTGGCTGATGCCAACAATAAGGAAGTGGTTACCTACTTATCCATGGGTTTTGGAAATCCCTATGGCGATCCTTGGAATGTGGATATCGTAGGCGATTGGGCAGAAAAACTCTCTGCTATGGGGGTGAAAATATTATCCCTAAGCGATACTGTGGGAACATCTACCCCAGAGGTAATCGACTATCTATACTCCAATCTAATCCCCAAATACCCAGATATTGAATTCGGAGCGCATTTGCATACCACCCCCACCACTTGGCATGAAAAGGTAGATGCAGCTTATAAAAGTGGTTGCAGGAGATTCGATGGAGCTATCCAAGGCTTTGGAGGATGCCCCATGGCCAAGGATGAACTTACGGGGAATATGCCCACCGAAAAAATGTTGAGCTATTTTACCACAGCCAAGGTAGACACCCAGATCAATACCATGTCTTTCGAAAGTGCCCATAACGAAGCCACGAAAATATTCAGTAAATACCACTAGTATGAAATCGATCCGCCTTCTTTATTTGTTGTCCTTTCTTTTTGTATTGTCTTGTAAAACGACCGATAAAATACCCCAAGAGGTTCAGGATGATGGTAAGATTCAATTTAAATTCGTTCAAGTGAACGACGTATACGAAATTGCTCCCTTAAGCGGCGGAAAGTATGGAGGTATGGCGCGAGTAGCCCACGTAGTGGACTCTATCAAGAAAGAAGAACCCAATACCTATCTATTCATGGCAGGGGATTTTTTAAACCCTTCCTTGTTGGGAACCCTAAAGTGGAACGGCGAACGTATCCGTGGTCGACAAATGATCGAGGTGATGAACGCCATGGATTTTGAATTGACCACTTTTGGGAACCATGAATTCGATATTTCTGAAGAAGAACTTCAAAAACGCCTTAATGAGTCCAACTTCTATTGGGTAAGTGCCAATGTGTTTCAACAATTGGAAGATGGACCTAGGTCTTTTCACTTTGTAAGATCCGGTGATAGCATTCCCATTCCCGAAACCTATACAATAACGGTTTCCGACAAAGATGGAACCACTGTGGATGTAGGTATGTTTGGGGTTACCATAGATTCCAATCCACAGGATTTTGTGCATTATGCGGATCATACCCTAGAAACTGAAAGTGCCATTAGTAAACTAAAATACCAGCAAAGCGATATTATTGTGGGGCTTACCCACTTGGAAATAGAACAGGATGTAGCATTGGCCAATAAATTTCCAAGTATCAAATTTATCATGGGCGGCCATGAGCATAACAATATGTTGGTGCCAACTAACAATGCTACAGTGGCTAAGGCAGATGCCAATGCCAAAACGATTTACATACATACCTTTCAGTACGATACAAAAAATGGCAATCTAAGTATAGATTCCCAACTGTTTCCCATAGATGAGACTATTGCTTCCCTGCCTTCGGTACAAGCCGTGGTGGATAAATGGAATAAGATATTGGATCAAAAAGTAAAGGAAGTTGTAGCCAATCCCGACGAGGTAATTTTCTATGCCGATCCTCCGTTGGATGGCACCGATAGTGCCAGTAGGGGTGTGCAAACCAATTTGGGCGGGTACATTGCCCATGGTATGGCGGAAAGTTTCGATGAACCTACAGAGGGAGCCTTGGTCAATGGGGGTTCCATCCGTATAGACGATATGTTGGCAGGCGATGTAACCAGCTTGGATGTATTTAGGGTACTGCCCTTTGGTGGCCATGTAGTTAAGGTTAATCTTAAAGGAAGCTTACTCAAAGAAGTTTTGGATTATGGTAAATCCAAAGGTGGCACCGGGGCGTATTTACAACGCTACGGATTTCAACAAAACCAAAGAGGGGAGTGGCTACTTAATAATAAGGATATAAACGGAGATGAGGTCTATACGATCGCTTTCAGTGATTTCTTGCTGAAAGGTTTCGATATTCCCTTCCTTACCCCCGAAAACGAAGGGGTGTTAAACGTATACGAACCCAAAAAATCGGAAGCTGCTTCCGATATTAGAAAAGCTGTCATTCAGTTTTTGAAAACCACGAAATAATTATGAAACGAATCATTAAATGGATCTTACGAATCGCCTTGTTGGCGCTTATCGTAATCCAATTCATTAGACCCGAAAAGAATAATGGAGGGTATGAAAGTGTAAAAGCCTTTGAAACAGAAACCAAACCTTCAGTAAAAGTAGCTGGGATACTAAAGACGTATTGTTACGATTGTCATAGCGATCAAACCCAATACCCATGGTATGCAGAGGTTGCCCCTATATCCTATTGGTTGGATGACCATGTAAGGCACGGAAAAGGGGAATTCAATGTATCTAAATGGGAAAGCTATTCCGTAAAGAAGAAAGATCACAAGCTAGAAGAGATCATAGAGGAAGTAAAAGAAGGACATATGCCGTTAGATTCCTACACTTGGATACACGGAACGCTTACAGAAGAAGAAAAGAAAGACCTCTTTTTATGGGTGGATTTAGCAAGGTTAAGCTACCAAGAAGAACTAAAAGTATCAGGTAACTAATTAACATTCAGAGTATTTTAATTTTAACACAAACTTTATTTAAATTTGATCTAAATAAACTTGTGTAATAGGTTTAGTCATTTTATTTTTGCGGCTGAAACAATCAACTATTTATATTCAGTCTAAATAATAATAATGAAAAACCTAATTACCCTTTTAGTACTTTTTATTTCTTCAGTATCCCTGGCCCAGACGGTTCAGGATTCCATTCAATTCGATCCCCAAAAACAAATCAATGCAGCACAGCGTTTGCTTTCCGGTAACTACGGAAAATCTGTAACCGTAGGTGCTTATGGGGAAATGACCTACAACCAGCCAGAAGGCGATAATGGGGAATTGGATGTACAACGTTTGGTATTGTTGTTTGGGTATAAATTCAACGATAAAACACAGTTTGTTACGGAAGTAGAATTGGAGCACGTAGAAGAAGTCTTCGTAGAACAAGCTTTTATAAACTATAACGTAGGGGACAACGTGAGCTTACGAGGTGGTTTGATGTTGGTTCCTATGGGAATTGTAAACGAATACCACGAGCCTACCACTTTTAACGGGGTAGAACGCCCAGCTGTAGATAACGTAATCGTGCCTACTACTTGGAGAGAATTGGGGGTAGGGGTTACTGGACGTTTCCCGGATGCCTCTGTTTCTTATCAAGCTTATGTTTTCAATGGGTTTAAATCTACCCAAAGCGATGGGGAAGACGGTGCTTCTGGATTTTTAAAAGGAAGTAGTGGATTACGTGGTGGACGTCAAAAAGCAATCAGATCCACAGTAGACAGCCCAACGTTTTCTACAAAAGTGGAATACTATGGTCTTCCTGGATTGCGATTGGGACTTTCTGGATATTTTGGACAAACCCAAGCTGCTGATGATGTGGAAGACTTGGACGGTGCCAACATAGGGATCTCCATGGTTGGGTTCGATGCTAGATATGCCTACCAAAAATTCACGGCCCGTGGGCAGTTTATTTATGCCTCCTTGACCGATACGGACGAATACAACGCCTTAACAGGTCAAGATTTGGGAAGTGCCCTAATGGGATACTATGGAGAAGTAGCTTATAACCTACTTCCTATTTCTGCAAAGCAAAAGTTATTTGCTTTCGCACGCTACGAAAACTACGATACCCATGCAAGTACCGATGGGGATCTGGTAAGAAACGATGCCTATAACCGTACCGATATCACAACTGGTTTAAGTTACCACATAGCCCCGGGGGTTGTTGTTAAGGGAGACTACCAGTTTAGGGATAATAAAGTAGATGGAGGTGATGTAAATGACCGATTGAATTTCGGTATTGGAGTTTGGTTCTAAACTAAAGTAAACACAGTTTGTTTTATAATTTGAAGTGTTGATAGTCCAAAAGCCTCCTATGGAATTAGGAGGTTTTGGCGTATTTCTTTTTTTCTGAAATGAATATATAATACCTTTGTACCCTCATGAAAAGAGTAGCTCTCCTTTTAGTTTTTTCATTCCTGTTTATGGCTTTTTCGGTGCCTGAAAAGATTACCAAAAAAGCCGATAAGGTCATAGCTAAGTTCTACGAAACTGAAGATTTCGTGAAGAAACCAATCCTGATTTCGGAAATAGCCAATGAGAAAACACCTTCCCTTTTTAATGCAGACAATTTCTTTAGCATCGAAAAGGATGGCGAGTTTTTAGGGTATGGTTATATAGGGAATGCCCCAAGTAAAACGGCTACTTATGATTATCTGGTATTGTTTGATAAGGACTTTATCATTACCAAAAGCAAAGTATTAATATACCGCGAAGAATACGGAGGTGAGATAGGAAGCAAGCGTTGGTTAAGGCAATTCAACGGGAAAACTTCCGGGGTAGAAGTTGAATACGAAAAGGATATCATACCCATAAGTGGAGCTACTATTTCGGTACGTTCCATGACCCAAGCGATCAATAATTTATTGAAGAGCTTGCAAACCCTACACGAACTAAACGCCCTATAGATGGAACTCCACGGGCGGATTCATACGTTACCAAAGTACGTTAAGCAATTTATTGCCGCCTTTATCATTGTATTGAGTATCGGGTATTTCACGGGGCTCCAATTTGTTCGCCAGACCGAAAGTGATCACCCTGCTGGGATAGAGGAAAACTATTTGGGGAATGAGGATATAGAAGAGGTGGAAGTCATGAAATTCAAAAAAGGAGAGCGTGAAATGCTTACCATCCTGCATACCCATATCCTTTCCATTTCCTTTATTTTCTTTTTGTTGGGCGGGTTGGTTTCCCTTACGTCCCTTCCCAAAAAATGGAAAGCCTTTTTAATGATCGAACCTTTTGTGTCCATCATTCTCACCTTTGGTGGAATCTATTTGCTATGGAAAGGCTGGTTGTGGATGAAGTGGATCGTTATGATTTCAGGAACCTTAATGACCTTGGTTTTTATCGCAGCTTCCTTATTGGTTTTAGTCCAATTGTTCAAAAAGCAATAACACAAACTTCCCATTGCGTGGTATCACTACCACACTTAAGTATAAATCTTAGAAAAAAATCAGCTTATGCCTCTGCCTGTGGTGCCCAGGAAGCACAGAGCATACCAGGAGCCGCTTTGTCCGGGTTGGCGCAATCGGTGTTTTCGTATCGGTTACAGGTAACGCAATTGCGCTCATCCTTAAGGGCCATTTTCATTTCAAAACTATCGCAAGTATAATGGGTGTTAACCATTACTTTGTGCTTTGCGCACACTTGTCCTTCCATTAAATTTTCGCAGTTACTGCAATTATGTGCAAGACGTATAGCCATATCAAAAATATTTTAGTTCATAACAATTACTTTCCTAAAAATACTGGGTTAGCTGTCTAGAAACAATTTAAATAGCTGTTCTTGTGGGAATTTCAAATTAGATTGTTTAAAAATAAGAGGGGTTTTTACATGTATACCCACATAAATACTACATCGGAACTATGTATGGAAGTATCACTATTTAGTTGTATATTTGCACGCAATTAAATAGTAACCACATCCGGAACTTCGGAATCTAAATTTAATTGCAATGACTGCACACCAAAATAAAATCCTAGGAGAAGGCCTTACTTACGACGACGTACTTTTAGTGCCTGCCTATTCTGAAGTTTTACCCAGGGAAGTATCCATAAAGACGAAATTCACCAAAAACATTTCGCTCAATGTTCCCATTGTATCCGCTGCTATGGATACCGTAACCGAAAGCGCCATGGCCATTGCCATTGCCCGTGAAGGTGGAATAGGGGTATTGCATAAAAACATGACCATTGCCCAACAGGCCATGGAAGTACGTAAGGTTAAACGTGCCGAAAGCGGTATGATACAGGATCCGGTTACCCTTAAGAAAGACGCTACTGTAGGCGATGCCCAAAATACCATGAAGGAATACAAGATTGGTGGGATTCCTATCATAGACGATAATAACAAACTAATCGGGATCGTGACCAATCGCGATCTGCGTTTCGAGAAGAACTACGAGCGCCTATTGAGCGAAGTAATGACTTCCGAAAACCTGATAACCACCAGCAAGGGAACTTCTTTAAAAGATGCGGAAACCATTCTTCAGGAAAACAAGATAGAAAAACTCCCAGTGGTAGAAGAAGATGGAACCCTTTTGGGGCTTATTACCTTTAGGGACATCACCAAGCTTACCCTAAAACCCATTGCCAATAAAGACCATTACGGTAGATTGCGTGTAGCGGCTGCTTTAGGAGTTACGGGCGATGCTGTAGAGCGTGCAGAAGCATTGGTAAATGCCCAAGTGGATGCGGTGATTATAGATACGGCCCACGGGCACACCAAAGGAGTGGTTACCGTTTTAAAAGAAGTAAAGAAAAGATTCCCTGAATTGGATGTAGTGGTAGGAAACATTGCTACTGCCGAAGCTGCCAAATATTTGGTGGATGCTGGAGCCGATGCTGTAAAAGTTGGAATTGGGCCTGGATCCATTTGTACCACCCGTGTGGTCGCTGGGGTTGGGTTCCCGCAATTTTCTGCGGTTTTGGAAGTAGCTGCAGCTATTAAGGGAAGCGGTGTTCCGGTTATTGCCGATGGAGGAATCCGTTATACAGGGGATATCCCCAAAGCCATTGCCGCTGGAGCGGACAGTGTGATGTTGGGCTCCTTATTGGCAGGAACCAAGGAATCACCAGGGGAGACCATTATCTACGAAGGACGTAAGTTTAAGAGTTACCGTGGAATGGGCTCTGTAGAAGCTATGAAGAAAGGATCTAAGGATCGTTATTTCCAAGATGTGGAAGACGATATTAAAAAGCTGGTGCCTGAAGGGATCGTAGGCCGTGTTCCCTATAAAGGGGAACTTAACGAAAGCATGACCCAGTTTATTGGTGGATTGCGTGCCGGTATGGGATATTGTGGTAGCAAGGATATCGAAACCTTGAAAGAGACCGGGCGTTTTGTGAAGATCACGGCTTCCGGAATCCACGAGAGTCATCCGCACGATGTAACCATTACTAAAGAAGCTCCTAATTATTCTAGATAGATAGCAAAACAAAAAAAGCGGCCTTAAGCCGCTTTTTTTGTTTTATGTGATGCTGTTATTCTCCTTCTTTCACTTCAATCCCCAGTTCTCTTAAAACGGCAATCGTAAGGTCGAAACGGTTGTCTATATAAACCACATCGCTATTGCGCAGCAATACCTGGGTATAACCTTCGGCTTGTGCGATTTTCTCCAAAGCAGCACCTACCTTGTTGTACAAAGGTTGCATGTACTCTTCTCTTTTTATAACGATAAGCTGGTTTCCATTTTGCTGAAACTTGGTAATATCGTTTTCCATGGCAATAATGGAGTCTTGCCTTACCTTTCGTTGGTTAATGGTAAGGCCTCCTTCATCTTGCTTGTATCTTTCGATTTCGGCCTGATAAGCGTCCATCTTCTTTTTGAGATCGGCTTCAAGTCCATTCCCATAATCTTCAACCTGTTTCTGTACGCCGGTCAATTCGGGCATTTTGCTAAGTACAAAATCTACATCGATGGTTCCCACTTTGGTTTGGGCAAAACCACTAACGCAGATCAGTAAAAAAATAATTTTCAGATACTTCATAAGGCATAGGTTTTTTAATTCGCCGCAATGATACTATAAAAATCGCGGTTTTAGAAATCTTTTATCATCTTGTTAACGAGCGATTTTGGTAAGGTGGAAGCTTGGGTTTAATTATTCTTCCCTGTATAGCTGACCCCGATGGGGTTTTAAGCGTTCCCTTAAATCGTTCATGTGTTTTTTCTCGACCACGAGGAAGGCCTTTGAAAAGAATTCGGATATAGTCTCACTGTCGCAAAGGGTATGTTCCAGTTTTTCGGCCTCCACAAACTCCTTTAAGTGTACCACATGGTGTTCTGCTGTGGGCTTCGCGTTGGGACCACGGAATTCCCAGATCAATTTAACACTCTCCATTAGGATTCTTCCGAAACCGAGGTTCCGTTTTCTGCGAAGTTCTTAAAGTCGTTGAGGTATTTTAGGGATTGTTTTTTAAAAGCGCCGGGCATAAGAAAACCCATGAGTTTCATGCCAAAACCTGCAAACTGGAATTCGCTTTCGCTTACCCAGCGGGTTTTGCCATCGTTTGTTTCATGGAAAAAATTCTGCTGAATGTTATGAACCCCTTTGGTATCGTACGTAGCGTGGAATTCTGAAGGGAAATTATTTTTGATAATGGTTTCGGTGAGCACCATATTGCGTTTCCCCAT
>JANQKN010000218.1 GCA_028281065.1 Flavobacteriaceae bacterium
GTTAAGAAACAACCCAGTTCGTCCTGTACGATGGCATCGTAGTTTCCTGGCTCAAGATGTTCGAAGACATTGGTTTCGAAAAACTGATCCAATCGGGGCGAAATAGCGTATAGGATGGTTCCGGAACCGCCCGTGGTTAAAATTTCCAGTCTACCATTGTTTTCACCCTGGCAAAGTACATCGGTCACTTCAAAAGTGGCGTCAAGGGCATTGTCGGGTTCTGTAATAGTAATAATGTCCGAAGTTTCTGCACAATCACCACTTTCCACATAGACCACATAGGTACCTACCGTTAATCCCGTGAATACCCCTGGAGGGTTTTGATCTGCAGGGATTGGGTTTCCTGAAGTATCCTGTAGCGTGTATACATAGTTTCCAAGGCCTCCTTGAGCAGTAGCTACAATAGTACCCGTATTATCACCTGTACAGTTTATCTGTGGGTTGGTAGATAGTAGGTCTATCTCTAAATCGGGTAGTGGGTCTATGGCAATTTCGTTGGAAACATTGCCGATACATCCGTTGGCATCCCTTACATAATATTCATACACGCCTGGATCCACCGAGAATGTAACCGAAGAAGTAAATGTTCCCAGGACTAGGGAGAAGTCTTCGGATTCACTGTATTCGTAAAGCCCAGTTCCTCCTTCTGCACTCAGGGTAAGCTCGGCATTTGCCAAACAAGTTTGGGTGGTGCTGGCCACCAAAGTGGAAACAATAGGATCTGGTTCTGCAATAGTGATAGGTAAGGAAGTAAAAATACAACCATATCCATCGGTAATGGTTACTTCATAGATACCTGCTCCTAATCCTTCAAATACATTGGACGATTGAGGTCCTGAGGTAGAGGGTCCAGGTTCTATAGCCGTTAGTGTATAGCTATAATTGCCTCCTTGTCCTCCTGTTACGTTAAGCACCGTTAATGTAGCATTGTGATCATCAAAACAATCTAGCATAGTTGTACTTGGAACGAATTCAGCATCGATAGGATCTGGTTCCAGAAGTTCGATGTCGTCTGTTTCAATACATCCGTTGGCATCCCTTACGTTTACTGTATAGTTCCCGGCACTTAATCCTTCAAAAACATTGTTGGAAGAATAAGGCACGGTTGCATCCCCGGTTAGTTCGTATTCGTATGGACCTGTTCCCCCTGTTGCTAAAGCAGTAATAACCCCTTCGCTATTGGTACAGGTTACGTTGGCCGTTTCTGAAACATCCAAATCTATAGGGGTGGGTGGAGACCCAACAGTTACGACGTTCGTGTCTGTTGTACAGAATGGGGAATCGGTTTCTACAATGTTTATGGAATAATTCCCCGCAGGAAGTCCACTAATAATTTGAGGATTGGTTGATGTATTGGCCGCAACAGGACCACCAATGGGAGCACCTGTACCATCCAGAAGTTGGTATGTATATGCGCCAGTATATCCAGAAATGGTTAGTTCAAGCTCACCGTTGGTGTCACCAAAACAATCATTTTGCTGAGTTACGGCCAATGTGGCATCAATTTCATCGAATGGGGGGACTTCAAAGGCATCCGTTAGGAAGTAACAATTGGTATCCAAGTCATTTACCTGGTAATAGTAGGTGCCAGGACCAGGAATATCAAAAATGTTAGAGGCTTGTGGAATGCCATCGGGTAACAATTGGTATTCGAAGTTTCCAGAACCACCCGTTACGTTAATCGCTACAGATCCTGTTTGGTTACAATCTATAGGGGTAACGATGGCAATTGAAGTTGCTGTAATGGTTGGTAATGGATCTAAGGTAACTGTGTTTGTTGCAATACAATTGTTTGCATCCCTAGCATAAACCGTAATTACTTGAACGGTTCCTGTGTCAAGGACTTCAAACACATTGGTGTCAAAATAGTTGGTTCCATCAATACTATACAAATAGCTTGGAGTTCCTCCTGCTTCGGTAATCGTAATGGTAGATGCGGTTGGAGTATTGTCTGGTGTACAAACAAAAGGTGTCGCAGTAGCTGTTACTTCCAAAAGAGGAGGCTCTACGATAGGCACATCTGCTGTAGCAATACAATCCCTTCCCGAAGTTACCTGCACTGTGTAAGTAGCAGAAGGCAATCCTGTAAAAATATTACTGGTTTGTGGAGGTACTACGATTGGTGCTATGATTTCGTAGGTGTAAATCGGATTGTCATTGCCAGGAAGTAATTCTACTATAATCTGACCGTCGTTACCTCCTTCACAGCTTACATCGGTCACGCTGGTATTAAAGGTAACCGGGATAGCATTTTCCAAGGTTACTGAAACATCTTCAGAACAAGAAGTAACGGTATCAGTAACCGTGATGATATAGGTTCCCGAAGGAACCCCAGAGAATACATTTCCAGTAAGGATAATAGTAGGTGGATTGGGGCTAATAGTATACGCATAAGTACCCGTACCTCCATCGACAGTAACCGTAATTTCTCCGTCATCGTCATTACAACTAGGCAAAGCGGTTACAGCTGGGGTTATTCCTAGTGGGGGTTCTATATCTACCGTTACCAGATTTCCACACCCGTTGGCATCGACCACCTCTACGGTATGGGTGCCCGAAGATAAATCCGTAATGGTAAATGGGAAGGTTTGGTTTTGGAAACCACCGCCATTAATACTCACACTGTAAGGAGGGATTCCAGGTGTGGTTAAGGTAACGTCTATTTCAAAATCACCTTGCGCGGTAGAACACTGATTGGTTGTAATGGCATCTATGACAGGCTCAGGATCCATATCTACTACTTGTACAGGACTGGTAATGATACACTCATACGCATCCATGGCATGTACATAATAGCTTCCAGCATCTACATTAAAGGTGTTCGAAGCACCCCAAGAAGGATCGGTTGGAGCCGGTGCACCCGGAGTAGTCGTAATTTGATATACATAAGGAGCCGTTCCGTTTTGGGCTACGGCACTAATTACCCCAGAGTTGGGGTTACAATTTGCATTCTGATCCACCGAAGTTGTTAGGGTCAACAATATGGCAGATTCGGTAATGCTAAATGGTGCTGTCGTGATACCACAGCCTGTATTAGGTCCTGTGGTTTCTTCTATGAGCACAAAATAGTTGCCAAAAGGCAGTGGCCCTAAATCTGATATAGTTAGGGAACCTCCTGCAGGCACGGTTCCTGCCCCAGCGATTCCTGTGGTTATTAAAGTAAGGGAATCGAAAATTTCGTAGGTTACGTCTACAGGTGCTCCATATACACTGTTTACAGTAAAAGACACGTCCCCATCGTCGCTACCCGTACAGGTAACATTGTCCGAACTAACTGCCGTAGCTGTTAGTGTGGAGTTGGTCGGGATCGGTGTGGCAGCAGGTTCGTAGTAGCTACAGTTGGTAGATTCATCATAAACGATAAATGTATATGTAATACCAGGCGTTAGGCCCGTAAAGGTAGCCGATTGACTTCCTGGAGCGTCTTCAGGTATCCAAGATCCAGGAGGGTTCGGATATACAGAGATAGGCCCTTGGTAAATGGTAAACCAGAACGGTCCAGAACTTCCCAAAATGGTACTTACGGTTACGACCGCTTGCCCTCCTGTGGCACAATCTACAGTGCTTGTTACATCAATATCTAAATTGTCGGGCGGGGAAGCGATCAAGATATCTTGGAAGAGGACAGAACACCCGTTGGAATCGACCACGGTGATTTCATATAAACCAAAGTCGATTACATCAAAAACAACAGGAACGGTTCCCGTAGCACCCAATTGGGAGTTTGAATACCCATTGGATCCCGTTACGAAGTAATCATAAGGTCCAACGCCACCTGTAACACTGTTTATAGTAATGGACCCAGGTACGGTACCTGTAGGTCCACAGGTAATATCGGTAGTGGCATAATCCACTACAATGGGATCGGGCTCCGTAATGGTAATCGTGTCTGTATCCGAACAAGAATTGGCATCGGTAAGGGTGATCGTATAATCCCCTGCAGGTAATCCTGTGGTTTGGGTTCCGTAGTCTGTACCCGTGGTATTGTTGAATACATTAATCACAAAGGGAGGGGTTCCCGAAGTAGGATCGTAGGTAACATCGATAGCACCGTTAGCATCCCCATTACATAAAATAGGTTGGGTTTGTGTAATGAGATCGATGACAGGTGGTATCACAGGATTTACGATTACCACAGGTGAAGTAGCCGTACAGCCACTGGCATCTGTTATCTGAAATTGGTAGGATGCTGGTGTTGTGGTGGCATAGGTAAATGTAGGTCCAGTGGGTCCTAGAGGAGTAAACGGTCCTGCATTGATCGACACAGCATAGTCGTAAGGAGCAGTTCCTCCTGTAATGCTTCCCGAGATTACGGCATCTGGGGTTACCGTACAGTCTGGGGCATCGGATAACACCGCATCTACCAATAATTCTGGCGCAATGATTTCTGCGGGCAAAGTAGTTTCACAACCAAAGGCATCCCTAACAGTTACAGTATAACTACCTGGACCCAAATTGGGGAATACGTTGCTCGATTGGAATGGTCCTCCATTGAGGCTGAATTCGAATGGAGCTTCTCCCGAAGTAACATCAACAATTATGGTTGCATTATCTCCTGTGTCAAAACAGAGATCCGATGTTGCATCGATAGTAGCAACAGGTGGACCAGGAATGACTAGGTCAAACGTATCGGTTACCACACAGCCATTGGCATCTTCTACCGAAATAGTGTAGGTGCCTGCCTGTGTTAGATTTGTAAACGTATTACTGGATTGCGTAGGCAAAACTGTTGTATCCGGAAGGGTAAGGGTATAACTATATCCACCCCAACCACCAGTAGCATCGATAACGGCACTACCACTTGCTACACAGGTTATGGGACTTGTGGTTACTGAAATGGCTAATGGATTTGCGGGCTCATCCACAACAACAGTATCCGTAGCATCACAATTAGTGATGAGGTCTGTTACTACAATGGTATAACTACCTGCCGGCAATCCCGATATAACAACAGGTGATGTTCCAGGCGTAGCAGGCCCTCCGTTTATTTGGTATTCGAAGGAGGTGGTTCCAGAAATTGTAAACTGAATGGTTCCATCAGCATCGCCTACACAGCTTACGTCGCTTATGGTTTCACCAAAAATATCGATGGTTGGGAGTGGATCGATGCTGTATGATTCGCTATAGGTACAATCGTTGGCATCCCTAACCTGAAAAGTATATACATCGGGAGCCAATCCTGCAAATACAGGAGATGCTTGATAAGGGGTTGCTGCGGGAGCAGGTGCAATAATCTGATATTCCAATGGAGCTACACCTCCTGTGGTCCCTGTTATCGTTACCGTGGTTAGGTTGGTAGGACAGGTAAGGGGATCATGGCTAAACATTAAATCCGTGGGGGGATCCAGTGGTGGAATTACAATTTCGTTGGTGAGGGCCGTACAATTATTGGCATCCATAATGGTGATAACATAGGTGCCATCTGTTAAGCCTGTAAAAACAGGGCTCGACTGGAAGTTAACTCCGTCGATACTGTACATGTAGGGAGGTGTGCCCCCTGTTACATTGGTAACGGTTATGGTACCGTTGGAGGTACAGGTGTAAGGAGCAGTTAATTCGGCAACACCCGATATGGCTGTAGCAGCATCAATGGTAACCGTTTGCGGTTCTGTGTAACATACAGAAGGTCCAAAAGTGTATTCTACCACTACTTCGTAGTTTCCTGCTGCAAGTCCTGTAAATACAGGAGAACTGGAGAAAGTAACCCCTCCATTGATACTATACAGAAGGCTATTGCCATTAGGATTGGTTACATCTATGGTAATGGTTCCAGTGTCTCCTGCATCGGCACATAGGATATCAGTAGTTACTACATTAAATTCAGGTGGGGGGATGGCTTCAACCGTGATGGAAGTTTCCGCACTACAGTTGTTAGAATCAATCACGGTTATGTCGTATACACCTGGAGCAGTAACTACATACTCAGGTACGGTTTGGAATACGGTAGAACTGTTTATGAAATAAAAATAAGGAGGTGTTCCACCTTCAGGATATATGGTAATCTCACCGTCCGTACAGGTTAAAGGTATTGTTATAGCAGCGCTAACGGTTAATAAATCGGGTTCTATTAGGGTGATTTCTTCTGAATAGTAACAGCCATCTTCAGTTTCTGCAATGGCGGTATACGTTCCAGGGTTTAGATTTTCAAAAATGTAGGTGTCTTCTATGATGGGACCTACTGCATTTACTAAGACTCCTCCGGAGTAAAGGGAATAGAAATACTGGGGGTCTGCATCGTTGATCGAGAGCTGAATGCTCCCCCGATCTCCATTACAAAGAGGATGTTTAATGATGGTAGAGACGGTGAAGTCGCGTTCCCTTACCAGTACATCGGGAACCGTAAATACACAGGCTCCTGCGGGAACACCTATTTGACGGATATAAACCGTGTACAATCCTGGAGAAGTTACCGTGAAGACATTGCTGCTTTGGTAATTAATACCATCAAGACTGTATTCGTAATTGCTGGGTACGTTACTTACCGTAATCGTTCCTGGGGTATCACAGATAATATCGGTAGCTGTAACCACAGGATCGAGAAGGTTTTGATAGACATTAAAATAAAACTGATTAAAACACCCACCATCGTAATTAATGGTCAATCGGTATTGTCCAGCCGTGTTGGCTGTATAATCGGGCCCCGTTGCTACTTGGTTCCACGTGCAGGAACTGTCTTCATTGGCACAGTCGGGATTCGATACAGGAGGACAACTGGATTCATCCAACCGCTCCCAAATAATGGTTACGGCGCTTGCTATATCTACATTTAAATCCCTAAAGTCGTCTTCCCCGCATAAATAAATGTTCGGGAGTGGCTTCCCATCATTGGGACAGATTACTACTTCATCAGCATATGGAATTATGGGGTTAGGAATGCTCCCACCAAACAGTGTGACTATATACTCTTCAACAATGGATCGACAGGGAGCTGCCGCTGTGTTGAATGAATAGTAGGTACCTGTTGCGGTAACGGTTATGGTCTGTCCAGTTCCTATTACTGGGGTTCCTGTTGGACTTGTAGACCAAGAGTAGGAAACATAACCGTCGGCAGCAGTTAATTCTACACTATCCCCACACAGGGTTTCGTTTTGTGTAAACACACAGTCGTCAAGATCGGCCAAGAAGTTAGTTGCCTGTGGTGTAATAAGACACCCTGTGTTGGAACTGTGACTAGGATCATCGGTAATGATGAACGTAGGGTTAAGGGTTCCTTGGTAGGTGGCAAAGGCTTGGTTGTTGATAATGTCGGAACAAGCAGGTGCTAATTGCTGACAGGTATCTACTACCTGAACCTCGATCCTTATTTCGTATACAGGATCGTTTTCTTCCACCAGGTAATCTTCGATATCGAAGATTATTTCCCGGGTAGCTGGATCGTAGCTTTGTACGGTTACCCCAGCAGGAAGAACCAAATCGGCGGGATAGTTAAAAATAATGTTGATGGGCAGTATGTCCCGTATCGTAAAGTTGGTGGCATCGTCATTTCCAGTATTCTGAAAGCCAATTACGTAGTTCAACTCTTGCCCTAGGTTAACTGTTTGCCCTCCGATATTATTACCAAATTCATCTTCCACAATTTTGGTAAGTACAATGTTGGGTTCTATAATTTCTACGGCAAAGGCAAGAAAGTATTGAAAATAGGTATCTCCACTGGTTTCCAGCCGTACTGTTGCAGAAGTAGCATCGTTGGCAATAACAGTATTCCCAGGGTTGGGGACGCTCATTACCCCTGTGTCGAACCCAAGGGTGTTGGTACTGTTTGGGTTTCTGTTATCAACTGGGGTTGCGCTTAATTGAGTTACCGAACTGTTGAAATAGTTGCCAACAGGTCTGTCTACCGTAGAAAGAGCTGTCCCATTGAGACGTAGTCGATCCCCGGTTATGGGCTTATCCCCTTCTAGGGTGGCAAAAGCAAAGTTAGCACGAACAGGAGCGGGCGCTGGAACGGTTCTAAAACCATCCACAGGGATGTCCAAATTAGGATTGTTACCAGGAACACTAATCGCACTAAAACCATCGAAACTGGTAATGGATTTTCCAGGTAGTGTCGGATCTTCATAAACAATAAAAAGAGACCAACCTGCAGAATACCCAGTACCGTTGTATGGGTTAAAAGTACCCGTTTCCCCTAAGGCACTCGATACATTGGCTAGGGTATAGGTCCCCAAGTCGTTCGCCAAATTGGTTACAATGGAAGTAACATCCGCGTAACAGGCATAAGGAAAACTGTCACCGCCATCAACAGAAGTCCCATCCGCATCAAAAATTATGGTCCCCGTAATGTCATGGTATCCTCCCGTAGGGCCTTTAAACTTTACGTTGGTAAAGGGTTGATCTCCTTCTGTTACTGCTCCCCAATACAAGCTGGCATGCCGTATGACATAACATTCGGGATTGGGGATTACCAAATCGGCACTGGAGGAACTAAAGGTGGTAGGATCCCCATCAATATCGATATACTGCATATCCACATTATGGTTGTATGCGGTATTATCGTTAAAAGGGAAGTTATCGGGTCCCAAAATGTTGTTTCCTATGAGAAGGATATCACCCTTTAGATCCTGATCGAATCTTGGGGTAAATGGGACAAAGTTCTGGGCATAACAGGATATGCCTAAGAATAGAGCTATAAGAAGTACGGGGATTCTTTTGATGGTTGGTTTGTTCATGGCGACTAGCTTTTGATTCTATTTTTCTCCCAAATCAACTTTTTGGGAGGGAGGGGGCTATATGTTACTTCTTCTTATGTCATGACTAATTTTCGATTTTAATTAATGTTATATTTTCATTGTACGGTCTGTCCAATTTGTTTCTCAGTGCATTTTCAGCTTCATTGATGCTATTGAACTTTTTGGAGTAGATATAGTACTCACTGGTATTTACATCGTAGAAGAAATCCACGTCTCTATATCCAGATGAGATTACCTGCACCAAAAATTTATCCCGCTTGGCAATATCATTATGTACGGCAAGTACTAGGTAATAACCATTTTCAGTATTCGGTACATTTTTAAGTATTTGAATGTTGTTGTTTCGCGCACGGCCAAAGTCAAACTCGTTCAAAGTTGGTGGGGTATCACTTACGGTTACGGTTCGCCTCAGGCTGTTCATCATCTTTCTATCATCGGCATATCTATCTGCATCATTATCGTAGATAGCCTTCTTGATACGACGTTTACGCTCGATGTCGGTAGCAATGGAGATTTGCTCCAAGGAGGATACTAAGGATTCGCGCATCCTAACTGCCTTTTCCTGCTCCGACTTTAACGTGGCTATCTTATTGCGATAGTACTGGTTCGTTTCGTCGTCTGGGTCATTGTAGATTCTCACACGATCTTCCAACAAGGATTCAAGTTGTACAATCTTTTTCTTGTTTCTAAGGATGATCGTATCCAAGTTTATTTTCAGCAACTCAATCCTTTCGTTTTCTGCACTGATGCTTTTAAAAGGCCTGGGTTCTACATAAATATTTTGCTCGCTTAGGTCATTCTCTTTCTTCAAATCTTGAAGGTCTTTTTCCTTGACGGCTACGGCAGCTTCCAGATCTCCTAATAATTGGGCTTGTGTTTTGCTGTCCTCATCGGTTTCGGCTGCCAATTGGCTAATGGACCTACCAATATTATCTGCTGGGTTTTTAATTGACTCCAGTCTTGCCTGCTCTTCTGCGTCTTGTCTTGCTTGTGCCTCAGCAGCCAGCCTAGCCTGTTCTTCGGCTTCCTGTCTTGCTTGTTCCTCAGCAGCCAATCGAGCCTGTTCTTCGGCTTCCTGTCTTGCTTGTTCCTCAGCAGCCAGTCGAGCCTGTTCCTCGGCTTCCTGTCTTGCTTGCTCTTCAGCTGCCAATCGAGCCTGTTCCTCGGCTTCCTGTCTTGCTTGTTCCTCAGCTGCCAATCGTGCCTGTTCTTCGGCTTCCTGTCTTGCTTGTTCCTCAGCAGCCAATCGAGCCTGCTCTTCAGCAGCCAGTCGAGCCTGTTCTTCGGCTTCCTGTCTTGCTTGTTCTTCAGCGGCCAATCGAGTCTGTTCCTCGGCTTCCTGTCTTGCTTGCTCTTCAGCAGCCAATCGAGCCTGTTCCTCGGCTTCCTGTCTTGCTTGTTCCTCAGCAGCCAGTCGAGCTTGTTCTTCAGCTTCTAACCTAGTCTGCTCTTCCGCGGCAATTCTGTCTTGTTCTTCGGTATCTGTTTTTTCAGGTGCTTTGGCAACCGCTTTTTTAGGTTTTCTTTTCCTTTCAGAAGTGAATAAGCCTGATAAATCATCATCCCGACTATAGTCGTAATAGTTGTCGTTCTTGAATCGATATGCCAAAGTGATCTCGTGCGAAGGCCCTAAATTATTAAGCCCAACAAAAGGTTTTTCGTAATTGTATTCTACGGCAATTTGTTTGGTAAGATTGATACCAAGGCCTCCAGTGGCCCCGTACATGGTGTTATACCCTACTTGTGCCCATATTCCTTTAGGAACAGTTAGCATCATCACTCCTGACACAATGGTGGCATCTTTTTGAAATTCGGATTTTGCCAAGGCGGAGAACCTGCTCTCCCCAAAGAAACCATATCCTCTAAAATACCCTGTATACATAAGGTGCCCCTGTATACCTTGTTTGGGATTGTCTTCTATTAATGCTGAGGTGTTAAAATTGTACATTACAGCATTGTTGAAGGAAATACCGAAATCCACAAAGCCGGTACCATAGTTGAACCCGGGGTGGATGGTCAATAAAAAGTTTGAAGGAATATTGTTAAGGGCGGGATCGTCAAAATTGGTTTCTACTTTGCCGTTGTCTAAGCCACTTCGGTAAGCTCCCACATTGATCCCAAATGTAAAATTACTGTCTTCTTTTGCCCGAATGTTATAGGCAAAGTTGGCGATACCTCCAAAGGTGGTGAGCACGCCGTAGTTTTGTTGATACACGCCAATCCCAGCTCCCATATTTTCCCGAATACGCCCCGAGTAATTAAAAAAGTAGGTGAGAGGTGCGTCTTCTACCGCTACGAGTTCGCGTTTGTTGGTAACGGTTACGTACTTGTTTTGTTCGCGCACAAAACTAAAGGTAGGGTGGGCCACAAACCTGTTGAACATTAAGGAGTTTCGGGCAGGGATATTAAGTGCAACCACTCCATCCTCTACTTGAGAGTATGCTGTTTGCAAGAAACAGGACAATAGGATGATATGAATGGTTACTATTCTCACTTTATCTAACGATAGTTATGGACCCTTTTTTGGGCTCTTTGCCTTCGGGTATAATCATGTAATAAAAAATCTGGTTTACACTACTAAGACTAAGCTGGTTTTGCGGCCAGTCGTTTTGGTAGTCTTTTGTACTGAATACGGTATCCCCTTTGCTGGAATAAATAATTACCTCTGTATTGCTTCCGCTTACGTAGGATGCCGGAATGATCCAGGTGTCATTAATACCATCCCCATTAGGGCTTATTAAGTTTGGAATACTGGCTACGTCTGGGAAAGGGTTTATGTATTCTTGCACCTCGAAGAACAGTTCTTGGGAGGTATTGCAATCTCCTCCTTGTGTTATGATGACGGTGTAGAAACCGAATTCAGTTGCATGGTAAATACTTTGCGTGGCACCCAATATTTCTTCACCATCCAATAGCCACTGAAATTGAGGGTTTACCGCTGTGGTTTCTACCGTAACGGTAAGGGTGTCGCCTTCTTCAAGTGGATTTACTGCTCCAGCATCGATACTGCTTGTAAAATCGCCTGTATCGAGATCGATGTCCCCAGTAGCTTCGCAGATTCCAAAGCGGACTACTACCGAGTAAGAGCCAGAGACTGCGGTCTCGTAGTTTTGATCGGTGGCTCCAGCAATAGCGGCACCTTCTTTATACCATTGATAGCTGTCTCCTTCTACGGTAGTTAGGGTCGTAGGACCATCGGCACCACAAAAGGGATTTCCCGAACTGGAGAGGATGGTTGCAAAGACCTCATCTTGCGAAGTGGCTTCGGTTAGGGTTACCCGGTTCGAAAAGGAATCGGAAGTACAGGAGCCATAATTGGTTTCCACAAAATAAACACCCTCTTCGGTCACTGAAAACGTAGGACCTTCCCCTACGGGTACAAAGGTGGTGGGGTTAATTTCCTTAAACCAGATATAAGATAAGGAAGGATAATTTAAAGGGGAGTCGTTCCCAGGCCCCCCAGGGTTGTCTATGGTAAGGAGATAACTCCCTCCTGGGCAAAAACTGGCTTCTGGGTTGAGATCATTAATGCTAAATGGACTGTCCTGCAATTTGTAATAGGCCGAAAAGGCGGTCGATGGTGTGCTCGAAGTGGCAGGGGAGGTACTGCGTATCTTAACCTTGTAGCCTTCACCCGCGGTTGTTATGGGCAATGAAAAGTCTACGGAGGCAGGGGAAGTGGTAATAGCTCCTGGGGCCGAAGTGAACACAACACTGGGGTCGGAAAAGTCACCTTCGGCATCGGACAGTTCGACAATAAACTGATTGGATGGATCTACCCCCGATGCAGGATTGAACACAAAATTGACCGTGAACGTATTAAAAGTTTCGTTGGCACAGGCTTGTGAAAACTGCAAATCTGGGGTTCCTATAACGATCTGTGCCTCCATTTTTAGGGTATAAAAAACCATAAAAAAGGCAAGAAAAGGGAATAAGAATCTTGTAGAAGTAGTTTTTACCATTCAGATGTTTTTACTGTTTAAAGCCTATTAAATCAGTCACGAACCCACATCTAATAAAGGTAAAGATGTAAGCTAGTTAACTATAATAGTATGTATGTTTTTATTATTCCTCAGGTAAGCTACTGGCGATAATTTTATTGATTCGTAATCTAAAATCTGGGTCTTCCAGATTCTTCACATCTATAAAGGTCTCGGTGTCGGACCCACGAGAATACACATTTCCGAAAGCGCTATTGCCGTACCAATTTTCCAGATCTTCATTGTTGGGGATATTTTTGGTGAAAATGTTCCCTTTGCAATTATTGAAATACATATTGGTAAAGCGCATGTTGCGCAGGTTTTCATCGTTTATAAAGATTTTTGGATCTAGGTTTACGGCAGGGTTAAAGCCCGAAAAAATACTCTTGTCTACCAAAAACGATGCACCTTCTTTTACGTACATGGCATCATGAACAAGGCCCACTTTCGTGGCTGCTTCCAAATCTTTGCTCAATACCATAAGGGTTAGGTTTTCGGCATAGAGGTAAGTCCCTTTTTTATTGGGGTCTACTTCCTCTTTTTCGTTGTATGAAGCAAGGTAGAGACTACTTGCTTCCCCAGAGGTGGTATGGTACGGTGACTTAACCGCCAATGAATTGGTGAAAAGGGATTGCGCTCCATAGTTGAATATAAAGTCGCTCCGTTTTGTTCTAAAGGATACCAATTGGGATAGGATGGTGTTTCCTCCAAGTATGTAGAAGGAGTTTCCTTCGCAGTAAGATACCATTACGTTTTCTATCACGGTTTCGTCGCCCACCCCAGCTAGGGTAAGGGCATTAAAATACCCATGATCCTTGGTTCTCTTTCCCGCATATTCTATACGTACATACTTTAATATCCCAGAATTGCTTTCTACGCGGTCTCCGCCGTAACGCAGTATTTCTGGAGATGGGGCTCTAAGTCCATAATCCATTTCCCATTCGTCCCCTACTTTATTTACAGGGGCATCGCCTAAGATGAAAATTCCTCCCCAATCTCCTTTTTTCTTCAACCCTCTGCTAGAGGAAAAGACGATGGGATCGGTTTGGGTTCCTTCGGCAAGGATCTTGGATCCTTTGCTTATAACCAAAGATGCCTTAGACTTGTAATCGCCAAGGATTACGGTGCCTGGTTCTATGGTAAGTGTCGTGCTATCTGTAACGAATACTTCACCTAATAATAGATAGGTTTCTTTCTTTAACAGTTTTGTGTCTTTCCTAATGGTACCCGAAATGATTTGGGTGGGTTCTGGGTATTCTACAGAAGCCGAATTGAATTCTGTCCAGATACTCAGCCAGTTTTCGTTACCATGAATTCCCTTCTCTTGCTGGGCAAACAAGCCCAAAAAAGGAAACAGGAAAAAAAGTATAAGTTGGGGGTAGTTTTTATTCATAAATGGCCGATTATGTTAAATACTTCATAAATGTAAGTAAATATACATTCAAAAATCCACAAAGTGCAAAAAAATCCGATGAAATGCACAAAATTTAACATAACGATGATGCTAAATTTAAATTGTGTAGGAAATGTTAAAGTTCCAAAAAGGGGATCTACCCTTAATTAAAGTCCTCGTAGGTATGCAATGCCTTTAGGGTTTCTTCGTAAAACAAAATGGCCGAAATCAGATTACTCTTATCCGAATAGGGCAGTACGATTTTTTGAAACTGCAAGGTGTTTTGAAAATAAATGGTCGTAGCATTTAGGTTTTCCTCAAGCGCAAGACGGTTTTCCTTGGTGTCTGGAATTCCCAAAGTACTCATGGTTACACCAGGCTTGGTGGCAAATGCAATGTTGGGTAAAATCTTGATGATTACTTCTATGCGTTTATTATACAGTTGTAATAACTGGCCTTTTCGCATTTTTTCAAGTTCTTCGCGTTCGTGGTATTTGCTAATGGCAACATCACCCGCAATGATGGAAGGTTGTTTTCCGCTTCTTTGAGCAAAAGCAAATGTTGTACATAGTACAAATACAATAGTGAGTAGGTTAAATTTAGATTTTAAAGTCATAACAACTAGATTTAGGTTCGGGGGAAATTTTTTGCTCTTCAATTCTACAATTAAATCCCATAAAATGCAAATTTCATCGATAAAATGCATTTTTTTAAAGTTTTATCTTAAATAAATTCCCAAATAGCGCAGAGCTACAGCGATATACAAAAAAAGAATTCACGTAAGAAATAAAGAACTTGTTTGTAGGATTTATACTACAAATGTACAATAATTAAAATTTGAAAGATTTTGGGGTTTTCCAGTCCCGTATATAAATATAGGAAGAATTGACTATTTGGATTTGAGTACCTATATGGGGTTGCAATACAATTCTTGTTACAAGGTGAAATAAGTTTCTTTCATAAGCTTTTTGGGTTTCATTCAATTAAAAAACAAAAAATTCCAAACACTAATTTCTTTTTTAAAACGACCAGAATCATCGATATATGAAGTATTTCATCGATGAAATACACATTTGTTGAAAATTAATGTAAGAATTTTCCTATTTACAAAGAATAATTTTTTAAATTGCTAGCCACCAACCCCTTATCGACTTTTGTTTTGGATACACTTTTTTTGAACGCTTTCACAGCGATTGTATACGATTTGAAAAGATAACGGACAAAACCCAAAAAATAGAACTAACCTACAAAACGCAATCACATGAAAACTATTACGATTCTGGTTGCATTGCTATTAGCAATCCCCTCCCTTCAAGCACAAAAACAAGAAATTAAAAGAGCAGAACAAGCTGTAAATTCGGGTGACGTATCACAGGCGGCTATCTATTTGGAGCAGGCAAAACAGATTTTTGCTGCAGCCGATAGTGAAACAAGAGGCTATTACTATGTAGTGGAAGCCGAAATGAAAATTGCCAACAAGGACATGGATCTGGAACGGATGGAGTCTATTTCCAACTCTTTGGAACGCGCCTATAACTACGATCTTAATGCAACACTAAAAAGCAGGATTGCCGTTGTTAAAGCAAAACTCAACAATATGTCGGCCAGAGCTGCCGAAGGTGAATTTAAGAAGAAAAATTACGCCAACGCAGCTACACTATATAATGTAGCCTACCAATCTACCCAAGATACTACCCTTTATTACAAGGCAGCCAAAAGCCATTTGTTGGCCAAAGCCTACGAAGATGCCTTTAGGGCTTATAAGAACCTTATCGATATGGGGTTCACCGGCTCCAATGTAAGGTATGTGGCTACCAATGTTAAAACCAAACAGAAAGAGGCTTTCGGTTCCTCTTATTTAAGGAATACTGCCGTAAACCAGGGTACCCACAAGAAACCCGAAATTGTTCGGTCAGGTTCCAGGGTACCTGAGCTATTAAGGGGGTTAACCAGTGCATCCATTCAGATTAACCAAAAAAGTGCAGCCGTATTGGCCATAGACAAAGCATTGGCCAAAGACCCAAATGACCAGAAGCTTTTAAATCAGGTTTTCCACCTATACAACCAACTGGGAGCAAAGGACAAATACAATAATATTATTGACCGACTCATCGAGAAATCCCCCAAAGACCCTAACTTATACTACAACTTTGGGGTTTCGAGTACCCGAAACAACGATGTCGATAAAGCCAAGGAATTCTATAAAAAAACCTTGGAGCTGGACCCAAAACATGTTAATGCCAAAATGAACCTATCTATCTTAATCCTGGATCAGGAGACCGCTATTTTGGACGAAATGAATAACCTAGGGATGTCCGACGCTGATGATAAACGTTATGAAGAGCTAAAAGTGGAACGATATAACCTATATAACGAAGCCCTTCCTTATTTAGAAAGCATTGTAGAATTACAACCCAAAAACAAGGAAGTAATTAAAACACTATTGAACATTTATAGCATTATAGGACAGGATAAAAAATACGCTGTATTAAAGGAAAGACTAGACGATTAAGAAAAGGCTGGCAACACTTTCAACAAGACCGATCCCCGATGTAACATCGGGGATTTTTGTTTTATATCTTGCTTACCATGGACATTGTATTAAGTACACAATGGGCAATGATTAAGGGCCATAGGTTACGCCCAAACGCTACATAGGCAATCCCCATAATTAAACCGATAATCCCTACGGTAATGGACCTTTCCGATAGATCGTACGAATGCCTAAATCCAAAAATAGTCGCCTGCAATAACACCGCAAAGACGGTTGCAAAAGTGGTGGAGGAAAACAGCTTTTCGAACCAATTAATTAAAAATCCCCTGTCCAACAATTCTTCCAACATGGATTGGATTAATATAAAAGGAATGATCGTAAAAAAATGCGGCCAATTGTCTTTTAAGTCCCCAAATTTGGAAACAGCACTTTCGGACGAAGTGTCTGGGGCCAGGGTAAAGGGTAAATGACCCTGAACTATTTTAAAGAGCATAATGGCTAGCGGGATTGCTATTAATATCCCGGCAGTGACCAGTACCATTTTTAAGAGGCTTTCCGGTTTGCGAAGCCCTAAATCTTTCCAAGAAACCTTACGGACCCTCATTCTCCACATAGCAATAACCAAGGTAGAAAACGACCAAAAAAGACCATTGGCAATAAAGCCTACTTTTTCGAAATATACCTCCCTTATTAGGAACATTACGGCTATGTAAATGGTAAGGTCTAATAGGAAGCCTTTATAATTGCTGGTTTCGGAAGGTTGGGAGTGTGATTTCATATTGGGTTTTCAATTGGTCTTTTGCGTTAGACAGCTTGTTAACGCAAATAGTTACAAATCACCCCCTTTATTTTTATACGATGGTGTTACTTAATATGCTTAATCGATAGACCCTATTCGTGAGGGCTCGTTGGTAACACGCAATACCAGCTTTCGGTTGGTTTCGTTTTCCCGTAGGTCGGTGACCACGATTTCCCATTCGTAATTGGTAATGGTTCCATCCATAGGTCCTCCTATGGCCCTGAAGTCGGTATAGGTAAGAATGTTGCTTCGGTAAGCTTCTCCTTCCTCCGTATGGCCAGGCAACCATTTCCGTTGGCTTTTGTAAGGATCCCCTGTGTTTTCTAAAATTAAATATCCTGCTGCTGTTGTTTCCCCACCCAAAGTAATAACCCCAGTAGGGAAAAACCAGGACATCTCCTTGAGTCCGCCTTGGTCGCTATAGGTAAAGATGACCCTATACGACCTGCCCCGTCTTAAATAGAGGGCTTTGTTGTCGAAATCGAAATCGTCGGTAATGTCTTCATTTAAGCCGTCGCCTATTATTTTAAGGATAAATGTTGGGGGTCGGGTATCCCTTGGCGGAATGGTGGTTTTACAGCCCACAGCCAATACCCCAACCAACAGGCACATAAGAAATAGATGTTTCATAATTCAGTTATTTAGTGGGTAGTATGAATAGCGTTAAAACTATAAAACACAGATGGTTGGTTAACTAGGTGTTTTGTCCAAACTTTACGGGGGTTTTCCCTGTTTTTGTAAATCGGTTTATCTCTCGAGGTCATTTGGCCCCCTTGTAGGTTGTAAGATAAAACGAAAGGGCTCGGAACCCGAAACATCTTTGTAATTGGTAGCGGTTACCGTAATGGTACAAATAACGATAGGGGGGGTATCCGATTCTCCGAGATCGCAACCGCTTTCCCGATAGATTTCGTTGATCGAGAATATCCTATTTACCCCTGCAGCCACCCTAACCATAGCCCCAGGCTCGGCAGGTTCTGTATTCATCATTCCTGGTGGTCTCCATGTTCTTTCGGTTCCGGTACCCACACCACAATTGTATGTAAAGGCAACATTGGCATGTATACTTTCAACACCCGAATCCTCGTCCTTAGCATTGAAAATAAGGGACAGGGCCTGATCTACATTGATGGTCCTTATGGTTTCATAGCGGTTAAGGTCGAAGGTATACCCACCAACTCCAAGGACACTTAAACTGGCCCTGGTTAAGGTAGGCGGCGAATTGTCTACCTCTGGTATGGAGGTGAGAGCCCTTTTGGACGTGATGCAACTTGTAAAGAAAACAAGCAGTAGTACAAATAAGGTATTCTTGATCTTTTTCATGATAGATGGTTTTGTGTTACGGATTTAAAGATCAGAAAACACCATACAACTATTTAAGGATAAGGCTTTTAAATAACACCGTGGAAACCTTCTTTTTTAATTGGGGGTATTCCTTGGTTTCTTAAAGTTGTTCTCCCTACTGTAGATTGGAGAATCCGCTGAAAGGGTTGGGAAATAAACACCTTGCGCATTTCAATGATTTCGAAGGGTTTTTATAAATTAGATTCTCTTTTGGATTAAAACGAACGCAATTTAAGAATGAGAATACATTGCATCATATTATTTCTAACAATCTTTAAACTTGGGCATTCCCAAACAATGGATTTTACTGAAATAACATTCAATTATAGTTTTTCAATGTCCAAAAATGACTTAACCATTAAACTTACCAAAAAACACGATTCAACAGATGTTTTCATAGGTTCTGAAAAATTAATTGATTATCAATATTCATCGAAAAAGGAAAAAAGAATTATTGAAAAAAACTTCAGAAAATACAAAATTGATAATCAGAGATTCGATGAATTAATTCTTTTGTTTGAAAATATTAACCCATTAGATTTAGTAGAGGAGTCTTCGGGAGGTATGGATGGGTATGTGACTTATCTAGAACTGAATAACGGATTTAATTCTGTTAATTTCAAAGTTTTTTCACCAGAAATGAAGGATAAAGAAACTGAATTAAAAGATTATCTAACGGTCTGTTTAAAACTATTTGAAATAGCGAAGATAAACCCCGAAAAATATTTATAAAACTGCCTTGCTACAAAAAACCACAACCCTCGGTTGGGGGTCGTGGCGGTTGTATAAAGATAGTGTTTTTGGTGCTTTGGAACAATAGCACAAATTATTGAAACAATAGTCCATCTTCTTCTTCGTATCCCCATCTAATTTTGTCTACATAATTATAAATCAAATTATTATGAAAAAGACAATACTACTATTGGCTTATGCAGTACTATTTTTTATTGGCATAACAAACGCACAACAATATAGCATTGAAAACACAAAAGAATTCAATTACACAACTATACAGACACCCACACTACAAGAGTTATATAAAAAGGGGAAGCAGCTGGAAAATGCCTCCCCTCAATCCATAAACACCAATAGGATTGCTATAAAAAATGCTTGGGAAGCTATAGACCCTAGTATAGCGCAATTGTACAAACCCATTGTTATTGGGGTAGAAGAAAATTCTGTAATAGAAATCGAAACCATTCCAAATACCCTCGATAACACACAACCACAAAACAGCTTTTGGGGAGATGATATTCAAATTCATGATAACAGGGTAGATGGCGGTATCAATATTGTTGCCGTCAACCAAGGGGAAACCCTATATGCTACAAGTTATAATAATAACCCGGGCGGCGATACTTTTTATCTTAATGTGTACGAATCTACAGATATGGGCGAAACCTGGGAACATTTTAGATCCGTCTCTTCGGACCAACCCTTCCGAAAAGCAAGGGCGTTAACTTTAGATGCAGACAGTGGCGACCGTTATTTGTTGGTTTATTATGCGAGCAGTAATAATTTTTTTAGGGTTTTGAGATGGAACCTAAGCCAAGGATTCGATTTTGAACAAGAAACTATTGCTACCGATGTTGTCGATTTTGCCGTTGATAGAAACTGGGTCAATGATACCGATCTACAAAGGGTATTTACAGTATACAAAAAAACCGACGATGCTCTTTATTCGGCTAGGTCCATTGCAGGGGAGTTTGGATTTGCCTGGGCAGATGAAACGTATTTGAACAATGCCAGGGGGCAAGTAGATATTGCCTATGGGCGAAGCGGTACTGTGTATGTGGTAATGGTAAGTGATGTTAGCAATTCCATGTACGTAAGGGTTAACGATAATTTTAATGATCCAGCCTCATGGTCCACTTCAGATTTATTGGAAAACGGAGCAGATAAAGAATCCCTTTTCCCTACCATTAGTGCTGAGCGATTACCCCTTCATACAGATAATGTGCTTGTTGTAGCATCGTCAAGGGATACTGGGACCAAAGGGAAATACAATTTAAGATGGTATACCCGTACCAACGGAAATGACTTTAACGATGGTACTACCGAAGGCTCCCCTGCGGGGGTAAGCTATCTGTATTTCGATACGTTTATAAACTATAATGAAGAGGCAAACATACAGCTGGGTTTGCTTAGCTATCCCATGGAGGGTACAGAAAACAATACGGTATACCATAGGCTTTACAATGGTTCCTCCTTATCATCCTATAATGAGGCATCTAATGAAGATTTTAATGTTTTTCTCTCCCCTTTTTTTAAAAACCATGATATAACTTCCATCCAAATTGGAGCTGATGAGGAACCGTTAATGGTTTTTTGTGGGACCAGTGATGATGAAACCTTTGGGGAAGGACTTTATTTTGATAAAGAATCGAATATACTAAGCACTACTTCCTTTGATGGAAGTGAATTTTCTGTATTCCCCAATCCAGTAGAGGATTTGCTTCATTTTAATTTTCCCCAAGGCACCCACCCAAAACAAATTTCGATTGCCGATGTTACCGGGAAGCAAATTCTAACGCAGGATTTAAATCATTCCCCAAATACGGTTCAATTAGACATTTCCCATCTACAAAACGGAATCTATTTTATCACCCTAAGGAGTGAAAAAGGAAGGGGCACCAAAAAAATCATTAAAAAGTAATTTTAAAGGGTAAGTGTTTTTTTATTGTAATACCTTTTCTCATTCTGTGCTAGTACCCGACAAAGTCGGGCGCTAGCGAGGGGATTAACGAATCAATTGCCGCCCTCTACTTGAAATTCAAAAATTAGGTGATTTTCCCCATGTAAATATAGGTTTTCCCCTATAAAACTATCAAGCTATGGCTTTTACCTTTGGTACTTTACTAAATGAAAACCAATACTCTTTCGGCAATTAATTGATATTAAATAGGAAGTGCCAGATTGATTGACACAAGAACGAATACGACATGAGTAACGCATTTGCCAGAAAATACAACGCTACACCAAAGTCACTTAGCACTAACAAACCTGCCAATTTTATATCAAATTCTAAGCAGCCAGAATCGCCATTTTTTCTTCCGGCTACCATCCAGCCAAAACTAGCTATTGGACAGGTAAATGATAGCTACGAAAAAGAAGCAGATAGCATAGCTAATAAGGTTATTGGCACGTCAACACAGACTAACAGTCTGGTTTCGCAGATAAGCCCATTAAATACTAGTGCTACCCAGCGCAAAACTAACACTAATGGGAGCAACTCGAACTCCAAAAACCTGATGGCAAGCAGTCAACTTGAAAGTAAAATAAATACTAGTAAAGGTGGCGGAAACGCTATGGATACCGACATACAAACAGAAATGAGCCAAAAATTCGGGACTAATTTTGGAGATGTACGCATACATACAGACCAAACATCTATCCAGATGAACCGCCAACTTGGAGCCAAGGCTTTTACTGTTGGTAACAATATTTATTTTAATCAGGGGCAATACAGTCCTAATAATCAACAGGGCAAGCATTTATTGGCTCATGAGCTTACTCATGTAGTACAGCAACAAGGTATTCAACAAATACAAAAAACTCCTGATTTTGGTGGTGGGACTGCTGGCCTACACGAGGATCTTACCAGACAATATAGTCAAGAAACAGGTGTGCCTTATGAACCAGGTTTGCAATACACAGAAGGGTATCGTTTATGGTTAACTAGTAAAAACGATGTTGAAACTAAGGAAACACCCAAAGAAACACCAAAAGAAGGACCCAAAGAAGCGCCAAAAGAAGCACCCAAAGAAACACCCAAAGAAGCACCAAAAGAAACCAGTTCGGAACATACTCCTAAAGAAAAAGAACAGAAGAAAAAGCTGAAAACTGTGATTAATGCTGCAGCAAGTACAAAAACAGATAAAAAAGGGACTAGTCTTGCTGCCAGTGCAGACGCAAAGTTAAAGATACCCTTGGGTGGCCCTTTTTTAGACTATTTTAAATTTGCTATAAAGACGGGCCCCTTTATTAAATGGCAGCAATCTTTAGAGAGTCCAGCAAAAGAAAAATTTGAAGCTGGTTTAAAGTTTCAATTAGACATGCTGGATTTTTTAGTCAAACAAGATAATTTCAGCTTTACTATGGGACCTTACTTAGCAGGCTCTGGAGGCTTTAAAACCGAAGATGATAAAACAAAACCTTTTGGTTCTATGAATTTAGGACTTGCAGGCAATTTTATTTATACTGGAAACATTTGGGAAGCCAATATATATCTTACAGGAGGCTATTCTCTTTATGGCACCAAAGACAAAAAGCCGAAAAGCGGTGCTTTTATAGATACTGGAGCATCTATTTATCTGCGAGGCAATGTAGGCAGTAAAGAACATAAAGTCCTTTTAGGCCCCGTTTTGGGAGGTGGCTATACTGGCGATTCGTCTCAAGGGAAAAGTGAGGGTTACATTAATCTTGGCATTAGAGGTATGTTTTAAAATTTTATAATTGTCTTTCAAATAAAGACATGTAGTTGCCCCCCGCTGGCGCCCGTCTCTATTTTCCTATCGAAACTTTAGTGAAGGTAGAAACGGGCACTAGCAAGGGGAAATATCTAAAACATATTCTCAAAATCACTCCGGTTTTTTTCATAAACTAAAAACTCTTGCTCAGACATTCCAAACAAACAAGAACAAAAACCAATATAATTAGTTTGAACATGTTTTTTAGAAAAGTCAATTATTAAGTCATGAGTTAAGGGATTATCTAAGTCTTTAACATCAAAACTAGAATACCTCTTTTTTGATTTTGGATACAACTTTCTAAAATCTCCATATTGATTATAAAAATGATCTGTTAGTACTTTACTTAACATTATAATGTTATCATTATAATTTTCATTTTTACATCTAGACAAATAATAATTTTTAATTTTTTTAAAAAAGCTCTCTTTAGATTCTGAAGAAATTCGGCTAAACATAATTTCCAATATTTCATTTATTATTTGACCCAATTAAACAAAAAACCACAACCCTTCCAGGGGGTTGTGGCAGTATTGTAAAA
>JANQKN010000012.1 GCA_028281065.1 Flavobacteriaceae bacterium
GAACCACGTCATAAAAAATAATGTTGATAACTCATAAATAAAAGGTGTTGTTTTTAGTAGCAACACCTTTTTTTTATACCCTAATGCATCGTAATTTTAACGACTTTAAAAAGTGCCAACTTCATGCCTAAAAACAACAAGTTAAAATCCGTTTTAATTATTGGTTCAGGTCCCATTATCATTGGGCAAGCGTGTGAATTCGATTATTCTGGTTCCCAATCCCTACGATCCCTTCGCGAAGATGGGATAGAGACCATACTTATTAATTCCAATCCCGCGACGATCATGACAGATCCTTCTATGGCAGATCATGTATACCTTTTGCCATTGAATACAAAATCGATCGTCAAGATATTAAAAGAACATCCCCAAATAGATGCCGTACTTCCTACCATGGGAGGGCAAACTGCTTTGAACCTATGTATCGAAGCCGATGAAAAAGGTATCTGGGAAGATTTTGGTGTTGAATTGATAGGGGTAGATATCGACGCCATCAACATCACAGAGGATAGGGAACAGTTTAGGGCCCTTATGGATAAGATTGGTGTTCCTATGGCACCACAAGCTACTGCAAATTCTTACTTAAAAGGAAAGGAAATTGCTCAGGAATTTGGGTTCCCTTTGGTAATTAGGGCATCCTACACCTTGGGTGGGGCAGGAGCTTCTATTGTATACGATCCAAAAGACTTTGATGAATTGTTGACCCGTGGATTGGAAATTTCCCCCATTCACGAGGTAATGATAGACAAAGCCATGATGGGCTGGAAGGAGTACGAATTGGAATTACTTCGGGACAACAACGATAACGTAGTTATTATTTGTACCATCGAAAATATGGACCCCATGGGGATCCATACCGGGGATTCCATTACCGTGGCACCTGCAATGACCTTGAGCGACCGTACCTTCCAACGTATGAGGGATATGGCGATTAAAATGATGCGTAGCATCGGGGATTTTGCAGGAGGATGTAATGTACAGTTTGCTGTAAGTCCAGACGAAAAAGAAGATATTATTGCGATTGAGATCAACCCAAGGGTGTCTCGATCTTCAGCCTTGGCATCTAAGGCAACGGGATATCCCATTGCTAAGATTGCTTCCAAGTTGGCCATTGGATACAACTTGGATGAACTGGATAACCAAATCACCAAATCCACTTCGGCTTTGTTCGAGCCTACTTTGGATTATGTAATTGTAAAGATACCACGTTGGAATTTCGATAAGTTTGAAGGTTCCGACCGTACCTTAGGCCTTCAGATGAAAGCCGTTGGAGAAGTAATGGGAATTGGAAGATCTTTCCAAGAAGCCTTACATAAAGCTACCCAATCCTTGGAAATTAAGCGAAACGGACTCGGAGCAGACGGAAAAAGTTATACCAATTACGAGCAGATCCTCGAAAAACTGGAACATGCAAGTTGGGACCGTGTATTCGTTATTTACGATGCCATCCAAATGGGGATCCCATTAAGCCGTATCAACGAGATTACCAAGATCGACATGTGGTTCTTGAAGCAATACGAAGAACTGTATATGCTGGAGAAAGAGATTTCTTCCTATGCTTTGGACACCCTTCCACGCGAATTGTTGTTAGAAGCCAAACAAAAAGGGTATGGAGATCGACAGATAGCACATATGTTGGGTTGTTTGGAAAGCCAGGTATACAAGAAGCGGGAAGAGCTTAATATTCAAAGGGTGTACAAATTGGTAGATACTTGTGCGGCTGAGTTCAAAGCCGAAACACCTTATTACTATTCTACCTTCGAAAACGAAATGGAAACCTCTGACGGAAAGATCTATGCGCAGAACGACAGTGAGGTTACCGATAGAAAAAAGATCATCGTATTGGGATCCGGCCCTAACCGAATCGGGCAGGGGATCGAATTCGACTATTGCTGTGTACACGGTGTATTGGCTGCAGCAGAATGCGATTACGAAACCATCATGATCAACTGTAACCCAGAGACGGTGTCCACAGATTTCGATGTGGCAGACAAGCTTTATTTCGAACCCGTGTTCTGGGAACACATCTACGACATTATTCGTCATGAAAAGCCTGAAGGGGTGATCGTTCAGTTGGGAGGGCAGACAGCACTTAAATTGGCCGAAAAACTGCAACGTTATGGTATTAAGATCATGGGAACCAGTTACCAATCCTTGGATTTGGCCGAAGACCGCGGAAGCTTCTCGACTTTATTAAAGGAGAACAATATTCCTTATCCTAAATTCGGAACTGCAGAAACTACCGAAGAAGCTTTGGCACTGGCTGACGAATTGGACTTTCCATTGCTTATCCGTCCTTCTTATGTATTGGGTGGACAGGGGATGAAAATTGTAATCAACAAAAAGGACTTGGAAGCCCATGTTGTAGATCTTCTAAGAAAGATACCAAACAACAAACTCCTTTTGGATCACTATCTAGATGGTGCTATCGAGGCAGAAGCCGATGCCATTTGTGATGGGGAGAATGTATACATTATAGGAATCATGGAGCATATCGAGCCTTGTGGGGTTCACTCCGGGGATTCCAATGCAACCTTACCGCCGTTTAATTTGGGTGAATTTGTGATGCAGCAAATTAAGGATCACACCAAGAAAATCGCCTTGGCGTTAAACACGGTGGGTCTTATCAATATCCAGTTTGCCATCAAGGACGACAAGGTTTACATTATTGAAGCCAACCCAAGGGCTTCCCGAACCGTTCCTTTCATTGCCAAAGCTTATGGAGAGCCGTACGTAAATTACGCAACCAAAGTAATGCTGGGTAAGAACAAGGTAACCGATTTCGAATTCAATCCGCATTTGGAAGGATATGCTATTAAGCAACCTGTATTCAGTTTCAATAAATTCCCGAATGTAAACAAGCAATTAGGGCCTGAAATGAAGAGTACGGGAGAGAGCATATTGTTTATCGATAACTTAAAAGAAGACGAATTCTACGAATTGTATTCCCGAAGAAGGATGTACCTTAGTAAATAATAGAAAAATTATAGGATCGCCTTATAATTAGGTGCTTACAAAATGAACCCCATCGAAACGATGGGGTTTTTCATTTTCTATAAGGGGGGATTTTTTGTGTAAGGTTGTTATATACATATAGGGTTATGTTTTTAATCCTTATGCCTAACCAAAGTATCATTTATGAACCGTAATATTCTGTTCATTCTAGGAGCATTTATGTTCCTAAATGCCTGCACCAATAATACATTCGAAGATATTTCCGAACCCATGGAGAATATCCCCGATGATGAGAACGTCACCTTTGAGGACGTTCGTTTTGTATTCGAAAACATATGCCAAGCCTGTCATTCCAATCCTCCGCAAAACGGGGCACCGATGCCTCTTGTAACCTATGACAATGTTCGGGATGCTGTTCTTAATAGGGGATTGCTGGACCGCATTAGTAGGGAAGAAGGACAGCCAGGCTTAATGCCTTTGGGAGGTCCTAGGTTGCCACAGGAAACCATAGACCTTATTATGCAGTGGAATGAAGATGGATTACCCGAAAATTAAAGAATCATGAAGAAAATCCTTCCATACCTGTCTGTTGTTTTGTTGCTGATGACCTTTACGGGGTTTGCCCAACAGAAGTATATCACCAAAAATGGAGAGATCAATTTTGAAGCTTCCGTACCTTCTTTCGAAGAAGTAAAGGCAAAGAATAGTACTGTAAGTGCCATTCTCAATGCAGACACAGGGGAGTTTGCTTCCTTGGCCCTTATTCAGGGATTCCGCTTTAAAGTGGCATTAATGGAAGAGCATTTTAATGAAAACTACATGGAATCCTCCCAATACCCCAAAGCAATCGTAAAAGGGACCCTAGAAGGTTTTTCCATGGATGGACTTTCCGAAAGTACTACAGAATATAGCTTTAAAGGAACCATAACAGTGCATGGGGAGAGCCAACCTTTGGAAACCATCGTAACTATGGCAATGATAGATGGGAATGTGGAGATGAATAGTTCTTTTATACTGAAGCCTGAAGATTTTAATATAAAAATACCCAGTATTGTGAGTAATAAAATTGCCGATGAGGTTACTGTTACGGCAATTTACACACTATCAGAAAAGTGATATTATGAAAAAGAAATCCGTTTTTATGATAGTGACCTTGGTACTTGTAGTGGGTGCTTATTCTGGATATAGGTACCTCTACAAGGACCATCGAAACATTGCCGAAGAGGATGCTGTTTTTACAGGGACAGCCCAACAAATACAAGAACGGTTTGCACAAGGTGAAGGGGACGGTTTGTTGAACCAAACCGTTATCGTATCAGGAACCGTAAGCCAAGTGGAAGAAGGTTCTGTAACCCTCGATGAAAAAGTGCAAAGTGTTTTTGCCCAAATGCCAAGTGTTTCGGAAGGAGCACAAGTAACCGTAAAAGGTAGGTGTATTGGGTACGACGATCTTTTTGAGGTCGTAAAACTGGATCAATCGCAACTAACAACCCAATAACGTATGAAAAGAATAATTACTTGCCTTTTCCTATTACTTCCCTTTATATCCTTTAGCCAAGACGACCTCCTCGACGAGCTCGAAGAAGGTACGGATACCAGTACCGAAGTCCGGGCTGCTTTTAAAGGATTGAAAGTCGTTAATTTCGAGTCGACCAAGTTAGGAGGGGCCAAAGAGTTTTATTTTGTGGTATCGCATCGATTCGGTACCGTAAAGAATGGGATCGACGACTTTTTTGGGTTGGATAATGCGGTTACCCAGATAAAGTTCATTTACGGTCTTAACGACTGGTTAAACTTAGGGGCTGCACGAAGTTCCCTTCAGAAAAAATATGGCGTACATGCCAAGTACCGCCTGGTACACCAAAAAACCGAAGGATTTCCCTTTACCTTGGTAGGTTACAATTTGATAACTGTAAACACAGCTCTGGATAAGGATTTGTTCCCCAATTTGGAGTTTGGTGACCGCTTAACCTATACGACCCAATTATTAGCCTCCCACAAATTTTCTGAAAAGTTCTCTGTATTACTGGCACCCACATTTATTCATGAAAACTTGGCTACGCGAAGTTTTCAGGTTCAAGATAATGGGGAAACCCTTTTCTTCGATGAAGACAACAATCAATTTGCTGTAGGAGTAGGAGGACGTTATAAACTCACCAAACGATGGAGCATCAATGTGGATTATGGTATCCACCTTAATAGAAACGATAATTCCAATTTTAAGAACCCATTATCCATAGGAGTGGATTTGGAAACTGGAGGACATGTATTCCAAATGCACTTTACCAATGCACAAGCCATGTTCGAAGAAGGATATATTATTCAAGCACAAGGCGATTGGGGAGATGGGGATTTTTTCTTTGGATTTAATTTAAGCAGGGTTTTTTAACAATTACTACTGCTGAAAACAAGAATACATTTTTTAAGTTAGTTAGTTGAAACCAGCCCGAAGTTCTTAGCGGAGGGTTGGTTTTTTTGTAACTTGTAATCAATTAAAAAAATAGATATGAAAAAAACGCTACTCATGCTCGTTGCAGTGTTGGTATACTGTACGGCTTACTCGCAAATCACACCAGGATTAACCAATGATTTTGAGGACGGAACCACTCAGGGATGGTCCAATGGAGGAAGTTCCCCCAATCCACCTACCAATGTGCCCGATGGTGGTCCTGGAGGTGCTGGCGATGGCTTTCTGGAAGAAATTAGTAGTGGAGGAGCAGGCCCGGGAAGTAGAATGGTGGTATTCAATCGCGAATCAGAATGGTTAGGCAATTATTCTGTGGTGTCCGATTTTACTTTTGATGCCAAGGTACCCACAAACGAAGATCTTTTTATCCGTGTAGCTATTGAAGGAGGAAGTGATGAAACCAGTATTTGTACTACTAATGCGGTAACGGTTCCTGCCCAAAGTGATTGGAACAATTATTTCCTGAGTTTGGATCCTTCGGCTTTTACCATAATAGGTGGCGATAATACCATAGAAGAGACTTTGGCAGATGTAACGGAAATTAGAATAATACATAGCACCGATCCTGCATTTATTGGGGAAAGTATAGATGCGACCCTTCATTTGGACAATATATTTGTTACCGGCCCTATTGGTAGTGTCGAAGATCAGTTAGCTGCTACCTTCCAGATGTATCCCAACCCTGCGGTAAATACGATACAGGTTTCTGCCGAACTGGAGATGGAACATTATGTAGTTTACAATCTATTAGGCGCTAAAGTAGCCGAAGGGGTTATTGAAGCTACGCAAAAACAAATCGATGTTTCTGCCTTGCAAAGCGGAACCTACCTTATAGAAGTAATGGCTGGGGACCAAACGACTACCCAGAAGTTTTTAAAGCAATAAGAGGAATATAATTCAAAAGAAAAAGTCGGCTTCTCAGCCGACTTTTTTATTCGTCTTCTTGGGCTCTTTTCAAGATATTATCAGGCAATGCTTTTTTGGCTTTGGCACCCATCTTTTTCAGCTTTTCCACACTGGTAACGAGGTTACCACGCCCTTCCACCAGTTTGTTCATGGCAGCAGAATAATCCTTTTTGGCATCGTCTATTCTTTTACCCACACCCGTAAGGTCTTTTACCAAGCCTTCAAATTTATCGTATAGAGCTCCAGCTTGTCTTGCGATCTCAATCGCATTTCGTTGCTGTTTTTCGTTATTCCACATGGTGTCTATGGTACGTAACGTTGCCAGGAGGGTAGATGGAGTCACGATAACGATGTTCTTTTCAAAAGCTTTGTTATACAAGGTGTTGTCTGCATTAATGGCTATAGCAAAGGCAGGTTCTATAGGAATGAACATTAATACAAAATCGGGTGACTCTATTTCGTAGAGGTCTTGGTAGTTCTTGGCCGAAAGCTGTTCCACATGCTTGTTGATGGAATTAATATGTGCTTTTAAGTAAGCTTCCTTTTCGTCTTCTTCGGCATTTACGTAGCGGTTGTAGTCGGTGATGGATACCTTGGAGTCGATCACCATTTTTTTGTTGTCGGGTAAATGGATCACCACATCGGGGAGCACCCGCGAGCCATCTTCGGTCGTAAAACTCTGTTGTACAAAATATTCACGGTCTTTTTCCAATCCCGATTTTTCGAGGACCCTTTCCAGCACCAATTCCCCCCAATTCCCCTGCATCTTGCTATCGCCTTTTAGGGCACGGGTCAGGTTACTGGCATCCTTGGTCATTTGGGCATTGAGATCCTTAAGCCCCAATAGCTGCTCTTTAAGCGCAGCGTGCATGGTAATGCTTTCCTTTTGGGAGGTATCTACCTTTTTCTCGAACTTTTCGATCTTTTCCTGAAGTGGTTTTAGAATGGTATCGATCTGTTCCTTGTTCTGTTTGGTAAATTTTTCCGATTTGTTATCCAGTATTTTATTGGCCAGGTTTTCGAACTCTTTGGTGAACTTTTCCTGTAGTTGCTCCAGTTCGTCCTTTTGTTCCAATAGCTTTTTTTCCAAATGATCGTTTTCGGAATTTCGACGGACCAATTCGGCATTCAGAAAATCCTTTTCCTTGCGTATCTCTTCCTTTTCGTGCAGGGCGCTTTCAAAACGTTCGTTCAATTTTTCTTCCTGATCCTTGAGTTGTACCAAACGCTCTTCCATTTGCCCACTTTCAGATTTGTGCTTAAGGCGCGCTATAAGATTGCCCACATAGGCACCCGCTAGGGCAGAAATGGCTCCGATAAGAAATACAACAAAGGGTTCGCTCATGAATTATATTTTGTTTAAAAGTAAGAAATATTACAGAGGTAGCTCACGGGTAATTTTGATTATATTTGAGTAAATGACACTATTTTATCACTATCGAATAAAGATGAACCTCAAAGCAAAACCATGAAAAAGATACTACTGCTCGCAACGATACTTCTTCTCACTACTGTTGAACCCGTTAAGTCGGAAATTCAAGGATGCAGTACTCATACCCATATAGAAAATCCAGAAAATCCCGAACAATTGGCAGAGTTGGATAAACGTTGGGCAAAATTGGCAAAAACCGTAGAAGAGGGTGATTTTGAAGGTTATAAAGCACTTTATCATCCCGATGCAGTTGTTGTTTTTGCTGGTGGGGAAAATAAAATATCGGTTCCTATTTCCAAGGCACTTGCTTCTTGGGAAAAAGGCTTTAACAATACTCGGGATGGCAAACAAAAGGATACGGTGGAGTTCCGGTTTTCACAAAGAATCGTAAACGAAACAACGGCCCATGAAACAGGAATATTCATCTTTACTTCCATGGACAATAATGGTAAAGTGAAGGCAAAATACGTTACTCATTTTGAAATGGTGTGGGTAAAAAAAGAGGGTAATTGGTATGCACTAACGGAATATCAAAAATCTGATGCGACCCAAGAGGAATGGGATGCATTAAAATAAAATCCACCCACCGCACAGTATTTTGGAATGGTAAAGATGACAGCTTAAAATGATCTTAATTGCACTACTTCTAACGTTCATTATTCTGATTTCAATACCCATTCTTGGATTCAAAATAATTAAAGCGTTTATAAAAAAGGACAGGCCGAGATTGTATAAGCTCTTTGGTTTACTGCTAATACTCATTTTGGTTCCCGGCTTTTTTTGGCAAATACTTCCAGGCTCTGACTTTTTTTGGGGACCTATAGAAAAAGTCCATGAGAAAAACTATAATGAAGAGCTTACTGGCTTTGAATTTCATGATGGGGAATTATTATATGAATATGTAACGGAACGGGCTTTTAACGGCGATGGATATTCTATTTGGATTTATGAAATAGATGAAGAAACAGCTAGATATTTTAAAAACCCCAATCCCGATTTCTTCACCAAATACCCTAATCCCGAATTTAGAAGTGATTGGGAGACCGAATATTGGAAGAAAACCCCTTTCGATACAAATGAACAGAAGTTTTTGGATTTTGCGCATAGTTCCCTTGATGAGATGGATTTTGAACTGGAAGACTTACTCAATGAAAGTGGAAACTATTACGCCTATAAGTATTATATCCAGAATTTTAGCGAAGGACGGTCCTATGTGGCGAACATAGATTTTTATATCATTTGTCCAGACAGAAAGTTGATCGTTAAAATAAACCATAACACATAAATGGTTCTAATAAAACAAGAATGAATCGGACCTGTTTTGCAATACTGTTATTAGCTAGCCTGTTTTCCCTTGTCGGTTGCATACAGGATACACCCATAAATGGACTGTCCCAATATCAAAAATTGGATTCCGTATCCAATTTTGCTCCGAACCTGAGTATAGAAGGCACTACGTTTAAAGGATCCTTTTCGGACGATTATAATACCTTTTATTTTTTTAGGAAGGAAACTCCAGGAGTGGAAAAATATGTTCCCTATACATCTCAATTCGAGAATGGGGAATGGCAAGCTCCTAAGATTGCCGGTTATTACAACGATACCTACTCTTATACCTATCAACTTAAAGTTCCAGGGACGGACGCTCTTTTTTTTCTATCGAATCAAAAAACAAAAAACGATACTTCCACAAGTCCAAATTATAACTTTTGGAAAACGGAAATAGCAAACGGAGCACTCGGAAAACCCAAGGAATTTGAATACGAAAGTTTGATCTACAATTATAACTCCCAACCGAGTATTACCAATGATGGCACCCTGTTTTTTACTTCAGACACACCCGATTGGAGTAAAACCCTTTCCTATAAAATGGAATTGCATAACGGTACCTATTCCGAACCTGAACTCTTTGAACCACTTAATTCTTGGAGAAACAACAAAGACTGGGCGGTTTACGAATTTTGTGTATCGCCTAACAAGGATTATATTATAGTTTGTATTCAAGACAATACCAATGACAGCCCCTCTGCCGACTTGTACCTTTCGCGTATGGAAAATGGCAATTGGTCTTATCCCCAAAGGATAGGGCATGGGATTAATTCTCCAGAAACAGAAAACTTCCCATACATTACTCCCAATGGAAAATACCTACTGTTTACCAAGGCTTTTTCCGAATTTAAGATCGTTCCCATAAAAATGGTACTCGATATTTAACTATCTTTAAGTGCTCCCCGGCTATAAAGAAGCCATTACATGAACGCATTACAGCTCCCTTTTACCTTTAATGCTGCTCTAATCCAGGAGGAGATCAATCAGTTTAAAAAAGAAGATTACTACGATATTTATAACCCTTCGGTTATGTTAGAAACCCTTTGGTCCAAGCATTTAATAAAGCCAGTTGGGGGTCCCGACGAAATCCCTGAATTTCTTCCCAATGAAGCGTTGCAAAAATGCCCTTATCTATTATCGGTATTAGAAACGTTTCAATGCAGAAAAGAAACCTTTCGTATTCATACCCTAGAGCCTAAGGCAAGCATAAGACCCCACAAGGATTTAGGCTATAGTTTTGAGCAGGGTTTGGTTCGCATTCACATTCCTGTGCGGACCAACGATAACGTCTACCTTCTGGTGAATGGAGAACGTATTAAAATGAATGCTGGTGAATGCTGGTACTGTAATTTTAATGAAATTCACGAAGTGAAAAACAACAGTGATGAACCAAGAATTCACCTAATCATGGATTGTGTAGTTAACGATTGGCTTAAAGAAGTTTTTAAAATAGTAAATCCAATATAGTACTCGATATTTAGTTATATTTGACTTCTCCCCAGCTTTTTCCAGTCGATAATCTGGACTATTCTAGTTGAGAATAGAGAAAATTAACTGAATTATATAGCAATTATTTACGGTGTTTTTTTTATGTAAAAACACCGTAAATAATTGCTTGGAAAAACATTAGAATGTCAACATTAAAGCTAACATGAGAAAAGTAAGTATTTATAAATATTATGCATTTGGATTCAATTATTATCTGAGTCTAAGAGATTCAGAACATAGAACAAATTCGGATTATTTCGAATGGATTGAGAGGTATAGGAATGAAATTGAAAATTTAGATATGCGTGTAACACAATCATCTATGTCTTTAAAAAGTTTTTATGATCATTTCGAATCACTTAAATCTCTTGCAGATGATAAAAAGACAAAAGACGAGAAAATTTCCAAAACCCTACATAATAAGATTAACAAGTGTTTAAAGGAAATCGACCATGTTTTGGATGCTGAAATTAAATTAAAGCATGCATTTGAATTAGAAGAAAAAAGAACTTCTACTGAAATATTATTAGGGAATGTTGATAAACTATTACCAGATGGAGTTTTTCCCCTATTACCAAGTATTGCTCAATTTGATTTAAAAGAAAGCGGATATTGTTTGGCATTTAATCGATTTACAGCTAGTGCATTTCATTCTTTAAGAGGTATGGAAGATGTTTTGAAAATGTATTACGAAAAAGTTATTGGTTTAGTAGCAACTGAAAAAGATACTTGGGGAACGTATGTAGCTTCTATAAAAAAAGCGGTAATTGAAAAGTCAATTTCTCCATTAATTGAAGAAGAATTGATAAATAACTTGGACGGATTGAGAAGGCATTATAGAAATAAAACCCAGCATCCTCAATTGATTTATTCTTCCGATGAAGCTCAAGATTTAATAGCGTATTGCATGAAGACAATAAGCCAAATAATTAAGGATTTAAAAATTAGAAAATTAATTTAAGAACTGTTTTTTTAAAAACAGCTATAAATACTTTAAAAACTACCATGAACGCCACCACTATAGACGAAGTCATTGCAGATTTGGGGACCATTATCCAAACTGCTAAAACAGAAGAAAGCCCTTTGGGGTATTTTCCTGCCCTGTACCGAAAAGTAACCCAACGCATTAAGGACAAGTTGGGGCAAAACTATTTTGATGATGACGTACGCATGGAAGAATTGGACGTGATCTTCGCCAATCGTTACCTCAAAGCCTATTCGCAGTACCACGGAGGAGAAGAACCCACAAAATCATGGTTAGTGGCCTTTCAGGCAACACAAAACAACAAACTCATCGTGTTACAGCATTTACTGTTGGGGATGAATGCCCACATTAACCTCGATTTAGGGATTGCAGCAGCACAGATTTCCACTCCTTCTACGATAGCTAGCTTACAGGACGATTTCAATAAAATAAATGATATCCTAGCCGAATTGGTGGACGAAGTTGAAAGGGACTTGGCCAAGATTTGGCCTTTTTTGCTATGGATCCTTAAGGTAACGAAGAAGATAGATAACTTTCTGATCAACTTTAGCATGACCATCGCAAGGGACGGGGCTTGGAAGTTTGCCAACGAATTGGTACAGGCTACCGACAAAGATAGTCTTATTGCAGAACGCGATCAGAAAATAGCAAACCTGGCACAATCTATCATTTGTCCCGGACGTATAGAACGGTTTGTCCTTTGGATCATTCGGTTTTCGGAACGGGGCAGTCCTTCCCAAAAAATAGCGGCTTTGGAATAGCGATCGGTAAACGATCACACTAAACCCTCTTACCATCCGTTATTAGGGAATTAGGATTATTCCCTACGAAACTAACACCAAAATCTAACCTCCATGATGAAAAAAGCGATCCTCATCCTTTTTGTTTTATCGAATCTTTCCTGTTCCAATTCCAACTCCAAGCCCAACCCAAAAGAAGAGAAAATAGAACCTGCTAAGATTCAAGCAGATTTGGAAGAAATCCTAACCGATATCTCCCAAAACTACATCTACCTAAAGGACAAAAAGGTAGATATAGACTGCCTGCGTGATTACTATAGCAAACAAATTGAAAACCTTAAGAACGAAGACGATGTCATCCTGTTTTTCGAATACTTGTTGGATGAACTTTATGACAGCCACGTTACCCTAAACACTAACCTAAGATCGTCGTATCGCCTGCATTCCCCTATTTATGCTACATTAATGGATGGAAAGCCCATCATTACCCAGCTTTGGCAAACCCGAATAGAAGGGGAGGTTCCCGATCTGGTTGGGGCCGAAATTCAAAAGTTCAATGGAGAGGATTTTGATGCCGTTATAGAAGCCTTCCCGACTCATTGTAACGATAAGAACTCCCCTGAGGTTCGCGAATGGATCGTTAATAAAATTCTATCCGGGCGCTATAACGAACCAAGGGAACTTACTTTGATGCTGAGCGATGGAAACACCCTGGAGTTTGATCTAGATAAGCTTGCATTGAAGAAAAATGAAGGACTGTTAACAAGTAGGGTAGAGGATGGGATTGGCATTATTAGACTGAACAATTCCTTGGGCGAAAACGTTTTGATATCCGAATTTGATGCTACCCTTTCTAAACTCATGGATACCGACGGATTAATACTCGATCTCCGCAATACTGTTGGGGGCGGAAATTCATTTGTAGCCCGCGGCATTATGAGTAGATTTGTCACCGAAGACCTTCCATACCAGAAACACGTAGTTTTTGATGAAAATTGGGACAACCAGCCTGAGG
>JANQKN010000023.1 GCA_028281065.1 Flavobacteriaceae bacterium
TTCGTTCTTTACAAGGAGATTCGGATGTATTTGTTACAGTAGCCGATGGTATTAGTGGAAAGGTTAGCAATTCCTGAAAATAATAGCGGTTTTCAAGTGGTTGAATTTGATACGCCAAGCACTGGAGTTTCTAGTCCAGTTTACCTATGACGACCGGGGGCACCGGGTAAACAAGAAGCTGTTCTCTACCCAACCTGGACAGGGGGAGAGCAATACCTATTATGTCCGTGATGCCAGTGGGCAGCCCATGGCCGTTTATGTAATGAACGATGGCAGTGCCAATGAAATATTGACTCCTACCATAGAATACCCTATTTATGGGTTGTCCCGTTTGGGGGTAGGAAACAATGACGATGTATATAAGTACCAGTTAACGGACCATTTGGGAAATGTTCGGGGGGTGATCCAACGGGATTATGCCTCTCAGGTTATCCTCAATGAAGATTTTGAACAAGGCGTGGTAAACTCCCCGCCCTGGCACGGTTTCCAAAACACCTCGGTAAGTGTGTTGAACGGGCAGCTGAGGGCCGATGTTTCCAACATCCCCGACAAAAACCATATAAAACTCTCTTTTACGGCCGTGGCCCATAAGACGTACAACATTTCTTTTGATGCAAATCTCACCAACACCCCCTATACCCTGCATTATGGGATAGATGGCAACGATCTGGGCTCACAAGCTACCAACGGTACGGTAAGCTTTCAGTATACCTCATTGCAAGGTGGGACAACCGACATTTATTTTAGTTTGGATACGGACCCAACGGTACCTACCTTTGGGAACTACTATACCTTGGATAACGTAACGGTGACGGATGTTTCTACCAACAACACCCCTATCATGTTGGCATATAAGGACTACTATCCTTTTGGGATGCCGATGCCCAACAGGAATGTGGAAGGCGAATACCGCTATGCTTTTCAAGGTCAGGAAAAAGATCCTGAAACCGGGATGGAAGCCTTTGAGTTGAGGCTCTGGGATGCGAGGCTTGGAAGGTGGTTAACAACCGACCCAGCTGGACAATACGCATCACCCTATCTTGGGATGGGCAATAACCCAATATCATTAAGTGACCCAGATGGTGGAATGGCAAAAAGGGGGGGAGGATGTCCTCCAGATTGTTCTGGGTTGGGGGTTTGGTTCTTGGCAAAAGCAAAATCTTATTTTGGTTTCACAACTACGAGTGATGTAGACAACGTAACAAGTAATTTCGGAATAGATACTGGAATGGCAATTTCAAAGGAGAATGAAAAAGGATTGGACAGATTACAAACTGCTGCTCAGGGAATTGATAAAGGATTAAACAAAATTGACTTTATTGGCATGTATAATGCTTCAAGATTTTTTTCTGCAATAGATAGTGATCAATCATTCTCTCAGTATTATTCAGGAATGAATGATTATTTAGGTACTGACTATGATCCATGGAGTGATGGAATTGCTACAGGATCATTGTTTTTAAGTGCAGCTACATTGGGAGGTGCAAGTGCTTCATCTTCTCTTAATTTAAATGCTTCATATTTTTGGAGTAATGGAAGGGTTTTTTATTCAGGAGCTGGATCTAGTAAATTGGCTTCTGATTTTGCAAGAAAAAATGGTTTTGATTTGGTTACGGATAAATGGTATGGAAAAACAGCTAATTTTTTATCGAATGTTACTAGAGGTAGATTCGACCAAAAAATATGGGGAGCTGCGTCATGGATTTATGCAAGAACATCTACTGGTACAGTCCATGTTTTTTTAAATTCCCCTCTTAGACCACATAACATTTGGACGACAATTGAAAACCCAACACTTCAAAAAATAGGAACTACAATAATAAGGTACTAATGGATAATATTACGAAAAAAAATATTGAATATTTTATTAGACATATAAAGACCAAAGCCAATGATCCGCTTGAAAGATTAAATATTGAAAAGTTATCAGTTGAAATGTATCTATATTTAGAAGATGCATTTTATTTACTTTATTCAGAAATTAAAACGGGTAAAGTATCCTCATCAAGAGAACAATTAAATAATGAAAAATTCAATTTTAGCCAAGAAAGTTTTGATTTTTTTATAACTAAGATTGATTCCATGGTTAGAATCCAATTTATAGAAAAAAGAACCTTTTTTGAAAAATTATTAGTTTCTTTTAAACCAAAATATCTATTGTTTATATTTCTATTAATTATAGTTTTAATATTATATCTTCTTAAATGAAAATTCATGCTTTTTTCTTTATAGTTATTTTTTGCTCCTTAATGACTTTAGAGGCTCAGGTTCGAAGTGATTTTCCAGATGTTATTTTTGATCATGCGTTAGAGGTGCCTACTGAAGATTACTTAGATCCTTGCTCTCAGGTAAACCCTAGTGGGGGATTTCAATTTTTTGGCAATATGTACGATGATCTTCAATTATTGGCCAATGATGTGTATGTAGAGCCTAATGAGATTTTCAGTTTAGAACAGATCATTACTAATTTGGCATCTATTGAAGGAGTTACTCATATAGATGTGTCCGTTTGGGAGGATGATAATGGTTTGCCATGGTTTTCTACATTAACCCAAACTGTAATGCCTACTTCGCAAACCTTAATAGGAACATCACCGGTTGGGGCAAATGTTTATGAAACAGTATTGGACTTACCCAACTCCATTGAACTGGAAGGAGGGGAAAATGGCACCACTTATTGGATACAGTTATACGGTTTTGCCATTAACACTGAAGAAGAAGTAGTAGCTTGGGAAACAACTTCAGATACTTCGGTTGGATATAAATTAGCTGTTAGGGATGAAAACTTCAACTGGTTAATAGAAACTGTTATTGATGGAGTTAATATTTTCAATGGGGAATGTACCCCTGTACTTGCTACAGGGGATCATTTAAAGAGTAAGCTTTCTATTTTTCCCAATCCCACATCTGGACGTATAACCCTAAAAGGAATCGATACGATACCCCGCGAGGCAATTTTGTATGATATATTGGGGAATGCCAAAAATGTACAATTACACAATGATGTATTGGACATTAGCCATGAACAATCAGGGCTTTATTTTTTGCATCTGGAAACTTCGCTGGGTACAATGGTAAAGAGAATTATCAAAGAATAGAGTCCTAATATTGAGCAGTCAATTTATGGGTTGTCACGCCTAGGGATATTGTACGTAAATTACCAAATCACAAAAAAATACCAGGATTGGGATGCCAATAGGGCTCATAATTATTTATGGAGTAAACAACGAGACACAATAAATAAAAGATATTATATGAAAATAAAAAAACTATTTGTAGCTGTAATTGGAGTATTCCTGCTAAGTTCTTGCGCTTCGGGATATAGAATGATTAACCCGAGGGCATTAAACTATGTTTCTGGCAGTAGTGACTCGGGCGTTTCGTTGGAGTATAAATATGATTTGTTGGAAAAAAAGTATGCGAAAAATGAAACTAAAAAGGGAGTAAAACTCGTAGCCATTAAAATAACAAACAGTACAGGGCAAGATTTAATCTTTGGAAAAGATATAAGGTTAAGCTATGAAAATGACAACGAAATCCATATTCTGGAAAATGAGCATATATTTAAATCCGTAAAACAAAGTGCTGCATCCTATTTGTTCTACCTGTTACTCACCCCTTTAAATTTATACACTACTAACTCCAGCGGTAATACTAGTTCCACACCTATTGGCCTGATTGCTGGTCCAAGCTTAACCGGAGCAAATATGATTGCTGCTGGTTCTGCAAACAAGAAATTCAAAGAAGAATTATTAACCTATGATCTTAATGGCAGTCTTATAAAAAAGGGAGAAATCACCTATGGCTTAATAGGCATTAAAACAGATAATTATGACGCAATAAAAGTAAAACTGGTCACTTCACCTTAGAATTAAGAAAACGAATAGCCTCTAAAGCACCACGATATAAATACTCCCACAGAAGCAGAACGAACAATACAAAATGAAGTTCGAAGCCTACAAAGAACATTCCATGGAAGACCTTCCCGATGAGGTATGGAAGGAAATAGATGGGTATGAGGGGTATTACGAAGTATCGAA
>JANQKN010000083.1 GCA_028281065.1 Flavobacteriaceae bacterium
TCTGGGGATTATAATGTAGATGTACAATCGCAGGGAATTTCCATCCCAATTCCTATCTACGGATTAAAGATTACCCTAGGGCTTAGACGGCAAAAGGTAACCTATTCGCTTAGAAAGGGATTTGCTACGCAAGAATGGGGAGTTCTTTATGCAAATGACTTTGGTGCTATGACCAGTGGAACCTCACAGGCTGATGTTGTAGGTGATTTCAATGATTATTTAAGAAGGACTAAGAGTTTTGATGCTTATTCTACACGAATCCCTCAACCTGAACAAGAATTCATTGGGGATTACTCTGCAGATATAGAGAATATCAATTTTACTTTTGCGGGATATGATAGCTATTCAGTAGCTGCTCAGGGAATGAGTGGGGTTATTACTCCTCGTTTATTTCAAAATATTCCTTTGTTTGGGAAAGGGGAAAGAACGCAGGATGAGGACGGTGAACATATTCATGCCTTTTGGCATACCGGGGTTAATCCAGGGAACCAAAGGGTCCTTGGGAATAATTTCCATTTTTATTTCGAAAATCAATTTACAAGCAACGAAGTTATAACTCCTCCCAATGGTACTGGAGGTAGTGGAAATAGCTTGGACGATTTTGTGGATGTTTTCGGAAACGTATCCACTGGATTTTCTGAAAGCGGTCAGTCCCATAGCAGAAGGGCCAAGACCCCTTCTTACATAGAAGTGTTTACCAACAGCCAAATTGCTTCAGGAACAGCTCAGGCTTCAGGCTTGGTAACACCAGCCAATGTTGCGGATAACCTTAGAAGTAACAATGCCTACTTCGATACAGATGGTATTGGGGCTTATAAAATAACAGCACCTGACGGTAAAACATATCATTTTTCATTACCTGTTTATCATTTCGAACAGGTACAACGTAACCTAATCGACCAAGGAGAAGCACCATTGGGAACTACGGTTGAATCGAGAGAGAAAAGGCAATACAGTAAATATGCTACGCACTGGTTGTTAACTGCAGTCACTGGATCGGATTATTTCGATACCAATGGAAACAATAAAGTTGACGAAGGGGATTATGGATATTGGGTAGAGTTGGAGTACGGAAAATGGACCGATGGAATGGTATGGCGTTCTCCGTACGAAACCAATATTTACAATTACAGTACCAACAAATTGGGCCTTATCGAAGAAAAGGATAAGGGATACTATCAATTTGGGCGTAAGCAATTGTACTACTTAGATAAAATTAAGACCCGCAACCAAACAGCGGTATTTGTAAAAAGCTTGCGATACGATGCGGTTGGAAAGAATCTGGACTTTAGGTTCATGAGTTCGCTTTGTGAAAGCAATCCTATATTCTGTGATTTCTATGACTTGGCTGGAAACCTAAAAACAACAGGAAATAACGCAGATATGAACCAAACTGATAATATTCCGGTTCGTGAGCGCTATGTAAATTATAAAAGGGAGTACAGTTTAAAGTTAGATAAAATTGTACTTTTTAAAACCGATGTGGCCAATCAGTTGGTAAAGAACAATGCAGGATATTTGGGAACAGGCCTCACCGATGGCGGATATACGCCGAATACCCAACACGCCCCCAATTGGGAGTCCAACCTTTTTGAAGGGGAATATGGTTCAAATTATCAATATTCCTTACACAATGAAGCTCTGGTATTCGACACCAATGATGTTCCCCAGTCTTTCATTGCAGATAATGCATTAAAAGTAGTTCACTTGGATTATGATTATTCCTTGGCAAAACGATCCCCATCTTCTCCAGCGATTCACCCATTTAACAATGCTAGGGGTAAGTTGACATTAAGAGGGGTTCGTTCCAACGGACGTCACGATGTGGACTATATGGCTCCTTATGAGTTCGATTATTATCTCCCCAATACACCTAATGTGGATTTCCAGAGCATTCCTAATGGTAGCCCAATGGTATATGAACAAAGGAAAAGGGAACTGGTAGACCAGTGGGGCTTTATGAAAGGTACCGAAAATGGATTGAATAGGGCCATGGCTTGGAGTCTTAAAAACATTACCACTCCAACAGGTTCCGAAATCGACATAGAATACGAAGAAGATGAATACTGGATAGAAGCTTTTGGAAGACGGATTTTTGATAATCACAATCCCTTAATGTTTGAGATCGATTGTGTTGACAATAGCGGAAATGCTATCTCCTGTAATGATGAAAGCATGCATGATAATGGTTACATCTTTACCGTTAGGAATGCTGCTAACAGTCATGAATTCCCTAATTGGGAAGATATCGATTTTAGAGAGTATTTCCGTGCTAATGAAAGTACATTTATCAATCTAAGTGTGTGTTATAAAACCAAGCAAGGTCTTACCAGAAAAGAAGTGGCCATGCGTGTGGAAGAGGTAGAAGCACAAGTAATGGAGGTTACTCAAAACTACTGTAAGTTAAGAGTAAACGAGAATGGTTGGGAAGTTATCGATGACTGGAATGCAGGACGCATTAGTGATGATATCCGTTGGTCTCGTAGGGATGCCTTCCTCGATAATGGAGTGAGAAGGGACATTACCATGTTCGACCTTCCTTGGTACGATATATGCCCTCCTGGATGGCCAGCCAATGGAGATGAAGATGCTGCTTTTGCATTTAGGCTAATTGCAAATAAGGTTCCTGAAGATGAAACAGGAGGGGGACTACGGGTATCTCAACTAACCACTACCGATAAAACTAGCGGGGATAAGTACAAAGTTGCTTATAATTATGATTACCCACAAGAACATCCACGTTTTGGAAGATCATCTGGAATAACATCTTTTGCTCCCGTAGATGGGATTAAATATGTCCCCTACCAAAGCGAGTTGCCACCTCCCGGGGTTATGTATGAGTATGTTACTATGACAGAACTTACGGATGATGGTGAGTATGATATGCAGACCCGATACCACCATCACGTGTTACAGCCTGTGTATGATATTTTTAATCCGAATATTGCAATGCCCGCTACAGGATCTGGAACACCAGCACCGGGGGAAGACGATATTTTCTGGGCCAATGTCACCGAGAATTCGGGAGGCCTGGATGGTACAGGTCCTAGAAAAGTAGAAGCTAAAAAGATAGAAATTGCTGTGAACACAGCACTCATGGGACAGATAAAATCTATAGAGACCCTTAACTCCGAGGGACACATATTGTTCCGATCCGAAAACGAATACATCAATGGTCGTAATCTAGTGACACAAGAACCCAATAAAGGTATTGTTACTGAAAGTTTCTCTTCCATGAAGTCGGTATTTAAAACCAATAGCGATGGAGGAAATGAAGAATTGCGCAAGCGCCTCTTAAGCATATCCTCAAGGACGGAATACAACAATATGCTCAAGAAGACCATAACCTATGCTGAGAATAAAGAAAGTTATATTGAATATGAAGACGTAGATCCTTGGTTAGGAAGCTTTAGGAAGAGTATCTCTACTCTGGCCGATGGTACCCGAAAAAGGGATATTCGGGTTCCGGCTTATGAGAAGTATAATTTGGTAGGCCAAATGGGGCCCAAGACTTTGCATGCTTCTAATAAAAATATGCTGAACCAAGAAGCCATGATGATTTCTCAAGTGGAGATAGGTTTAGGTTCCAACAATTGGAAAACAACACAAGCAAGTATAAGTACTTGGAATGATGATTGGACCTATAGAGATGCCTATGGAAATGAAACTACCGGGAATCCTACTTGGAGAAAGCAAAGTAGCTATGTTTGGAAAGAAGGGGTAGATAGCGATGGAGCCTATCTTACATTGGTTGATAATGAAAATAGTATCAATAACTATTTCGATTGGCAGAATGAAGCAACTTTAGTAGCAAATTGGCAGAAAGTGTCTGAAATTACCCGATACGATCGCTTCTCTCAACCCTTGGAATTACAGGACATTAATGGAAACTTTTTGGCTTCTCGAATGTCTGCTGATAATATTCAAACTTTAGTTTCAGGAAATGCGGCCTTAACCGAGATGTATGCTTCCAGTGCAGAACGTCCTTTATCAGGAAATTTCTTTGAAGGGGAGGTATTAGGTGCCAACTATAGAACTAGTGACATTGCCCACGCTGGATTCTATTCTGTTAAGAACAATACAACAAGCAATAAAGTCTTTGAGGTAAACTATCAGGGAGATCTAAAAGACATTCGCCCAGGAAAATATAAGGTGTCCTTTTGGGCTGCAGTAAAAGAAGGATATGAAGAGAGTCATGCTTATTTTAATGGAACTAAACTTACCCCACAGGAAACCGTACAAGCTGCCTGTTGGGAACTCCGAAACTATTATTTCGATTTTGATGGAACAGGAGGCTTCCATGTATATATACAGAACGACACTTTCGTAGATCAGTATTTTGATGATTTTAGGGTACACCCTATCAGCAGTTCTATCTCATCCTATATTTACGATGAGCAAAATGATGATCTTCTATTCATATTGGATGGTAATAATCTTGCTACAGCATTTAGGTATGATCGAGCAGGGAGACTTATTAAAACATATGTAGAAACCCCACAAGGAACCGATTTTATAGGCGGATACAATGTAATAAGTAAGAATCGATACATGTATCGTTATTCAGGTGCTTCGGTAGATATCTATACCGATCAGATTAACTGGGACGAATGTTTGGATGAACCTATAACGGATCCTAACGATTGCCCACAAATGGGCGATCCCAACGAACCGGATACTGATAATGATGGTTTACCCGATGTATGCGATGACGATATCGACAATGATGGAATCCTGAATGTAGACGATAACTGTGTCTATATCATTAACCCAACTCAAGCCGATTTGGATGGCGATGGCATTGGAGATGCTTGTGATGATGATATCGATGGTGATGGTATTTTGAATGTAGATGACAATTGTGTCTATAAGCCAAATACTGATCAACTAGATTCCGATGGCGATGGTGTAGGGGATGCCTGTGATGACACACCCTTTGGTGATATAGATGGTGATGGCATTCCAGATCCTGACGATAATTGTCCCTATACACCCAATCCAGATCAGACAGACACCGATGGTGATGGTCCAGGAGATGTATGTGATAACTGTCCAATAGATGCTAATACCAATCAGGATGACTATGATCAGGATAACATAGGGGATGTTTGTGATAATTGTCCTAACGATTTCAATCCACTACAGATCGATACCGATGATGATGATATTGGCGATGTATGTGACAACTGTCCAACAACGTGTAATGTAGATCAAACCGACAGTGATGGTGATGGAATTGGGGATGCTTGTGATAACTGTTTAACAGTTAATAACCCAGACCAAATAGATATAGATTGTGATGGTATAGGCGATGCTTGCGATCCCGATATCAATACCGATATCGATGGAGATGGAGTTCATAATTGTATTGATAATTGTCCAGCGACATACAATCCACTACAGGATAACCCTGGAGGATGTGAGACCGATTGTGGCATTATAGATACCGATGGAGATGGAGTAAACGACTTATGCGATGAATGTCCTAACAACCCCAATCCAGATTGTAACGATCCTTGCGATGTAGATTGTGGACCTGTAGATACCGATGGTGATGGAATCTTCGATCTATGCGATCCTTGTCCACTAGATCCGAACCCTAATTGTGGTAATGGATGTGGTACCGTAGATACCGATGGTGATGGGGTTTACGACCTTTGCGATAATTGTCCTAATGTTTCCAATCCAAACCAGAATGATAGTGATGGTGATGGAATTGGTGACGCCTGTGATCCTAGTTGTGGCTTTGACGATGATAATGATGGTATAGGAAACGCCTGTGATAACTGTCCATTTACGCCTAATCCAGACCAGACCGATACCGATGGAGATGGGTATGGAGATGCTTGCGACAATTGTGTGAATGTAGCCAATCCAGATCAATTAGATACCGATGGAGATGGAATAGGTAATGCTTGTGATCCTGACTGCCAAAGTGGAAAAGACAGTGATCGCGATGGACATTTCGACTTATGCGATAATTGCCCGGATGTACCCAACCCAGACCAGACCGATACTGATGGTGACTTGGTAGGGGATGTTTGTGATAATTGTCCAACGGTTCCCAATCCAGACCAAGCCGATAGTGATGGCGATGGAACTGGGGATGCTTGTGATACCCAATCTTGTGGGATAAGTTTTTCAAGCAGTAAGAATACAAATACATTACCCCAGGGAAGCAGTATGAGTACAGATGGTACCATTATGTATTTGAGTAATCACAATGCAAATTTAACCCAGTACTCGCTCTCCACACCCTACGATGTTTCCACAGCTACGGTTATGGCAACCAATGCTGCCTTAGGCCAAGGTGCAGGGCTTCATGTTACCGATGATGGACTTCATGTAGTACACGCTTTTGGCGACATACAAGGAGAAGTTCGTATCTATCAAATGACAACTGCGCACGATTTGTCTACCCTTTCATTGGTAAGTAATGCCAATCTCGGGTTTACCATTCGTGATGCCTATATTACCAATGATGGTCTAAACCTTTACGTTACGCAAGGGGCTTATATTAGACATTATGTAATGTCGACCGCTTGGAATTTAACAACCGCGGCATTGAATGAGACCTTAACGACCCCTTCCAATCTCTACGGATTTACATTCTCCCAGGATAGGAAAACCTTAATGACCATTAAGCAGGTAGGGGCCGAAATTAGGGAATACAAACTCGCAACTGCAGGGGATTTGTTTACAGCTTCTTTTATAAGACAAGTGGATATATCATCCTTGATTACTACGGGGAATTTCTCTAAAATCCAATTGTCTTCAGATGGAACTAAATTATTGTGGAGTGCCTATATAGTGAATCCTTCGAGTGCTGCCGATGTGGTGATGTTCGATCTTTCACAAGCAAACACTCTAGGAGATCCTTGTCCAACGGCGACCTGTTTAAATATGGACTCTGTACCTAGCGTAGGGGTAGAAGGGATTTATTCCCTAAGACGTTGGTTCTGCTGGGACAAAGCAGTTGTATCCTTGGAACGTACTAATGATGGTGCTACCAAATGGATTCATTTTGCCTCTGGAGAAGACGAAATTAGCTTGAATAGTATAGCAAGCGACAACTCAACAACTTTAGTAAACCCAGAAACCTTGAGTTCATTTGTTGGAAGTAGCGATGCGAAAGTAGTGGCTTGGGTACCACAAGATCCAAGCTTGGTGCTAGATCCCAATTTAGTGGCAAATCAATATAGTATTTCATCAAGAAGACCTTTGTTAATGCGAGCAGGTGCTTTTATCCTTAAAAACGGGAAACCTGCTTTGGAATTTAATTCTTCCGAATGGTTAATTGATAATGCAGGCACCTATAGTGTATTGGCACAGGGAAATACTTCAACAGTTGTAACGGTATCGTCTAATGGTAGGTCCGGGAATTTTGGGGTTGTTTTCTGCAATGTAAAGTATGGCGCCTCAACTGAAGATCAATTTCGAATAGATAACGATCGCCGTACCAACAAACAAAATGCAGTGTTAAGGGCAGGTGGAACGGCTTATAAGACCTACTATCCTTCTGTAATGGATAACGATGACCAAAAACTGCAGATTTCTGTAAAGAAACCTTCTACCCTTACTTCTTGGGTAAATAATGAGCTTCCGGATAGTGAAACCTGGATTGGAACACATACTAATGGTGGTTTTATGATAGGAGCTCGGGGCAGTGGCTTCAACAATGCACAGAATAATTTATATGGAACTATACAGGAAGTGATCATTTTAAGTGGTGACGCTACTGCAGATTTACCGGCACTAAAAAGTCTTATTAATGACTATTTCGGCATCTATTCAAGCTTTAACAAATAATATCCCTTGGTATAATATAAATAGTAATGACTATGAAAACAGTATTCAAATATTTCAGCGCCACTTTACTACTCATCGTTTTTTCGGTAGTATCACTGAATGCCCAAACCTTCGACTTGGATGATGCACCTAACCTTTGGGGAGCTCATAATCAATTCTCAAGCATAAACTTCAATCAAAAGGGAGTTGTTATTGAAAAAGGGAAAAACTATTTCAATACCTTGGGGAAAGCTAACCAAGAACTAATTTGGGATGTAACAACAGGGAAAATTTGGGGAAGTCAAGTATTGTATGACCGTCAAGGCAGGCCAACATTGCATACACTTAGTGCACCTATTAATGGTCCTTTTTCTTTAAGTACCGATTTCATCTTAGATCAAAACAACGACCCTTATTCTATAGAGGATTTTGATACAGCTGGTACTATCGACAATCCTAGTATTGCTGGTATTAATTCTGAACTTAGAGCTTATTATAGTACTTCGAATTCTGATAATCTATATCAGGATGTAACAGAATATCCTTTTTTGCGAAACGTATTTAGCAAATTGAATCCAGGGAGTATTAAAAAAATCCTTGGAGGGAATAAGATTGAAGGAGAGTGGAAGCAAATCTATAACTTCTCAATGGATGCTGGAACCGAACTCAACGCCCCCAATGCATTTGGATCTCAATTTGATCCTACGGACCGAATTACTAAAATCATCACCAGGGATGCTAATGGAGAGGATTTGGTGTTCTTTTCAAATAGTGATGGTAATACGGTAGCCGCTGCAAGTAGTGGAAGTGAAGGGGGAGTTTCTTTTACAAATGAAATCTTTATTGGAAAACAAGGGTTTGTAGATATCCATATCCCAAAAGGAGTGAATGGATTCAGTATTATAGACCCGAGCTCAAGTTTTACTTTGAAAATTTATGATCTTATTACTGAAGCTCAAATCGGTACTATAACAGGAAATGGAACCATGTCCCCAGGGAGCGGATTTTATAGAATTGCTGTGTCGAACCCTGTAACTTATGGTGAAAATTCCGCAGGGTCTATTCGTGTTGAACACGATGTAAATTATTATAACTATTTATTAAATTATTTTAATAAGGCACAACTCTTAACAAGTAATACCCAGCCTCTATCTTCCCAAATGGAGTCTAGTTACAATTACAATAGTTTGGGAGAGTTGTTAGACGCTCAAAGTCCAGATGAAGGATTTGCTCAATATCTATATAGAAAAGATGGACAAATTCGTTTCTATCAAAATTCGGCAAATTCCAGAAGGGTAACCTACACCAATTATGATGATTTAGGGCGAGCTATTGAAAGTGGAGTCTTTACTTGGACAGGGGCGTTTGAAGCTTTGGATCCCGATGGGCCTTCTGTGAATATGACAAACAAAGAGTATGTAAAACACATCTTATATGATGTCCCAGATCTAGGATTAGGTGTAGATGTTCCCGTATGTTCCTTTCCATTTTCAGAGTATAAACAAAAATTTATTGCAGGGGCTATCTCTAAAACGTATACCGAGAACCCTAATACAAATACGTCATGGTACAGCTATGATTCAATGGGGCGGTTAGCATGGGTAGTACAAAAAATAGATGGGATGGACTGCTATAAAACTATTAATTATAGTTACAACCCTAGTACAGGATTGGTTACCGAAGTTGATTATCAAAGACATGAGCCGTCGGAACGATTTATCCACAAATTTACTTATAATCAAGCAGGGCAATTAGTTACGGTACATACTTCCCGCACCGGAATGGACTCCGATTGGGTAGAGCAGGCCCAATACACCTATGCCGAAACAGGTGAGCTTATACGTACCGTCTTGGCCGAAGACCTTCAGGGAATCGATTATGTATATAACATCAATGGGCAGCTTAAAGCTATTAATCACCCAACCCTGGAGCCTGCAAAAGATCCAGGAGGCGATGGTTTGCCTGGGAGTTCTATAGCTGCTGATGTATTTGGTTTTGCTGTTGACTATTACAACGGGGATTATATCCGTACTGGAACTCCAACCCCTGTAGCACAGCAAAACATTCATGGAACAGATCAGTACAATGGAAATATAAAAGGAGTCCGTTTTAATACGGGGACTTCAGGATTGTCTAAAGGGGGATTTCATACCTATATGTATGGATACAATAAAAATAATTGGCTGGATAATGCCACCTTTGGAACAGGAGATATAAGTGCTAATGGCAGTGGTTATGAAGTAGATTTTACTCCCAATGGGAATAACGACTATGAAGTTTCCAACCTTTCTTACGATGCCAATGGAAATATACAAGCCCTTAAACGAAATGGATACACCAATTTCGGCGGGACCAATTCCATGGATGATTTTACCTACCATTACGATGGAAATCAGTTGCAATATGTTGAGGATTCTGGAGATAATGCAGACCCTAATCGATACAATGATCTTAAAAATCAAGAAAATAATGGAGCTCCTAATTATACCTATAATGTCATAGGGCAATTGTACAGCGATATTGAAGGAAGGGCTATTTATGAATATACCCCATCGGGCTTGGTTTCCCGTATCTCCACTTTTGGGGATAATAGTAATCCTAATGAACAATTCACTCTTTATTTCCAAGATCACCAAATGGCTACCAATGCAGAACTGGATTTCTGGTCTGTAAGTAGCGGGACTAAAGAGATCAATGAAGATGGTACCTATGGGGGAATCGGTTCTTCTGCTACCTGCACAACTTTGGATACTCAATATGGAAAGAGTGTAGAATTCCGTATGCCCAACAATGCTACGACAACACGTGTTTTTGATGTATTGGATGGTGTACCACAAACATTGGAGTTAAGTGTTATTGTAGATCAATACAAAGAACTTGTACAAACAGGGGAAGATCATGAAATTCCTACAGGATACGAGATTACTTTATACGATGGTCCCATAGATCTTTCTTTGCCTCCTGTTTTGGAAACAAGAAGTTATAATACGGGGTTACAGTATATCGATGATCCAGATTTGCCGAACACAAGCGAATGTTCGGGATTATACGAAAGAACCGAGAGTTTTTCATTTACTCCTACGGGTCGTGAAGTAACGTTGGTATTACGTAAAATTACAGTAAGTGACCAGTTGCCTCTCTACATTGATAACCTATGGATAACTACAGGGATCATTCCTATGATGGATATTGTCTATAATGATCGTGGACATCGAGTAAGGAAAACATTCTATAATCCAAATGGTAATACAGAAGAAACATTTTATGTAAGGGATTTGGAAGGTACGACAGTTGGAGTATACACAAAAATAAATTCAAATGATGTCAATATTAAGGAGGTAGCAGTATATGGTCACGGGAGATTGGGAGATTATGATTTTAATTCTTTTCAACCCGACCCCCCTACAGGTCCCGATGGAACCTATCGCTATCAACTTATTGATCATCTAGGCAATGTAAGGGTTGTGCTTTCTAAAGCTGCCGATGGAACTCCCCTTGTGCTTTCCAAAACAGATTATTATCCTTTTGGGATGCCTATGCCTTATCGTACCCAAGAAGGGGATTATCGATATGCTTTCCAAGGACAGGAAAAAGATCCAGAAACGGGAAAAGAAGCATTTGAACTTAGAATTTGGGATAATAGAATAGGTAGATGGCTTACTGTTGACCCCCAAGGACAACATTCATCACCTTATCTTGGTATGGATAATAATCCAATAACCAATGTTGATTTAAATGGAGGAGCAGCATGTCCAGATCCTCCATGTTGGGACGAGAACGGAGACTATAATGCTGGAGTCTTAACAGTGGTTTGTATTGGTTGCGATAGCGATGTAATACCAAGTTGGGAGTTTCCAATTAGTTATGGAGGATTTCAATATGCAACCAATTTAAGTCCTGCTCAATATGTTGAAGTATACCCAGAATTTAAGGGACTAACCTATACAGAACAACTTGCTCTTTTTGAGGAAAAATACGGCGAAGATTATAACGATTTTATAAATTACGCAGAAGCTCTTAGGAGAGAAGAAGAGAGTATCAGGCTAGGCATGCATTTAATGAATGTTGGGCGGACCATGATAAACATGGGTGAAGTTATTGGCCCAGGTGGTTTTAAAGTCCCTAGATTCAAAATAAGAAGCTCAGGCCCAATACAAAGACCCAAATATTACATTAATGAGAAAAAATATGATTACTTTTTCGGGAAGGTCAAACATGGAAGAGAACATAACATAATAAGATCGGCACAAAACAAAAAAGATCTAAAAACGTTGGGAATCAAAAATCCAAAACAACTTAAAAAGGTTTTTGATAAGGCGTTTACCGATGGAGTACTTAAATCGGCAATGGAAGGCGATTATGGCTTGCAAATTGTGAAACGAATAGAGGTTAGTAAAAAAGGAGCAATAGATGTCGTTTATTTGTATCCTTATGGAGGTGGTAAACCAAAGATAACCACTATTATACCGAAAATATATAAATGATATTAAAACTTATTTCAAAGAATGAATTCCGGAATCAACATCCCGAAAGGTGCTTTAATTTTGTAGAATTTCCCAGACAGTTTTATGAACTTTCGGTTTTTGAATCAAATACCATATTTTTAGGTGTAGGTAGTCATTTGATTAAACCTGAGATTTTAATTGTTAACGAAAGTACATTCGCTGTAGGGATAGATCAAAGCGTTTTAATTTCTAGGAAAAAGGATGAAACTCGGGAATTCAAGTTAATGTCTAATTTTATAGCTTTTACTTTAATTAAAGACAGTATCATTGTTTTTTCAGAATTGAGCTTATTATTTATAAATGCATCCAATCTTGAATGTCGGGATAAGATATATTTCGAAGATCTTTTGGAAGATTATGAAGTTGGAGACGGTTCTATTGAAGTGAAGCTATTCAATGGTCAATCCTATTCTTACAAACTAAATTGATTTTTAATAGTAGAATGGTTAATATGATTATATTGCCAGATAAGATAACTCGGCAGATAATAACGTTATCCCAAATACCATTTCATTTCGGTAAGAATCCTATCTTTGAGTAACAATAGATTACATGAGAAATAAGAAGATATTTTTATTGGCATTAACGGCAGTGTTGTTAAGTGCCTGTAGCCAAATTACCCATAGAACCGTTACCGAAACCCAATACCCCGAACTGGGAACTTTGGGGGTCTATAAAAACTATACCTTGCAAACCATAGCACAATCCAAAACCATTATGGATTTGGAAGCACCCTTACGGCTTATGGCTGTGCAACAAAAGGTGGCGAAACGAAAAATCTTTGTCAAAAAAGACTCCTTGCAGCGCAAGAAAAATGATAGCCTGCTCGTTTCTTTAGAGATATTGGATAAGATTTCTTTGGTCGAAACCCTTAATAAAGACAAGGAACTGGTACGGTACCTTAAAGGAGGCAACGATTTTGGGGTGGTCACAGGGGTAACAATCCACTTCCCCGAGACACTAAGAAGTAGTATTGCCCGGGCCCAAGAACTCTATTTGGTACAGAATAAGGAAAAGACTTTGTCTATCGAAGTTCGCAACCAGAATAAAGTAGCTAAGACCATCGAATTCGGTGAAGGAAAAATCGTATCTTATAAAGCCTCCCATTTTTGCTGGGGAACTTCCAATGGGTACAAAGTACGAATCATGGATTTGGTAGACGAAGGCAAAACGTGCGGAGAGGATCAGTACAAATCGGCCAAACGGGCAGAACGTAAAACGGAGATCAGATTTTAATGAAACGACTATTTTTTTACATAGCTATTGCCTTAACAGTAGTAGCATGCGATGAAGAAGGGGGATTGTTGATAGAGACCGACATCAGTAATAGGACTGTAACCCTTATTGCTCCTTCCGACAATACCGAAGTATCTTCAAATACCATATTTTTCGATTGGAATGCCGTGGAAGATGCCACTTCTTACGAATTTCAGATCGCGACCCCCGATTTCGACAATCCGGCTCAGTTGGTCGCCAATACCGTGGACTCATTAACTGCAAGTCAAGTAGAACTCAATGTAGGCACCTACCAATGGAGGGTAAAAGCACTTAACAGCAATTACGAAACCGCGTATAGTACCGCTTCCTTTCGAGTGGTTCCTGTGGAGAATTTTCCCGACAATGTGGTACTCCTTTCCGAACCTGCCAACAACTTCATTACCAATAGTGCTACGCAAACCCTGCAATGGCAGGTTATAGACGGAGCTACGCTGTATCGAATTCAGATTTTGGAAAACGGCTCGGTAGTAGACGAGCAAACTACGGTAAGCAATGAGTTACAGGTTACTTTTTCCGAAGGAGATAGCACTTGGCAGGTACGGGCCGAAAATGGCACCGAAAATACACTGTATTCTTCTAGGGATATTTTGGTAGATCTTACGGCACCCAATGTACCCACACTAACATTGCCACAAGACGAAGCAGTCCTTACTTCGGGGGATGTTTCTTTTGAATGGACTCGAACCGCTATTGATGGAAGTGCAGAAACCGACACCATTTCCATATACCGTGACGAAGCTCTGACCGATCTGGTTTTGGAACAAGAAGCCACTTCTCCTTTCAATACTACTTTAGAAAACAATACCTACTATTGGCAAGTACAGGCCTCTGATGCAGCAGGGAACCAAAGCAATACGAGTTCTGTTTTCAGTTTTACCGTAAACCAGTAACCCTTTTGAAAAACAAAAAGAACATACGGATTTTGCTACCCTTGGTTGTTATTATTTGGGGAATCCTTATCTATAAAATGGTAGATGCCTTTAGTTCCGATGAAGCCGTGGTTCCACAAAATGCCATGGGAAATTTTAAAGCCCCTGACATAAAACCCAAAGAAAAATACACCCTTATTGCCATAGAAAGCGATCCTTTTTTGGGAACTGTTTACAAAAAAAAACAAAAGAGAACTGGCACTACTGCTAGGAAGATTAAGGTTAAAGAAATCGTATGGCCACAAATACAATACATGGGACTGGTGGCAGATGGGGGCTCCAACGACAAAATCTTCGTGGTTACCATTAATGGACAGCAACAACTGTTACGAGCAGGGGAGACCCTCGAGAATGTAAAGGTACTTCGCGGCAATGCCGAAAAAATCACATTGCGCTTCGAAGGCCAAACCCAAGAATTTTCCATAATGTGATGCCTTTCAGAAAAATAAAAGCCTCTGCCTTGCAGTTTGCCATTCTGGTTTCTGTGGTATTGGCTTTGCTTTTGGGCTCTTTTATTACCTTAACCCATACCCATCGGTATTTTGGAATCCAGTCGCAATTATTCATGGATGCCATTACCCAATCCCAAATGGGGATAGAAGCTTCCCTGCTCCCTACCTCAAAGATCAAAGATTCTGTGGTTATAGAGTGTGAAGGCTTTACCACAACCCTTAAAAAAGGTGTTTGGGGAGGATTTACTACCCGATCCAGCACGGCTACTTCCAAAACCAAAACCTTCACAAAAAAGGCATTGGTAGGAACTGCTACCGAAACACCCAAAATAGCATTGCACGTATCCGATCCGCAACTCCCTTTGGTAGTAGTTGGGGATACAAAGATTGAAGGAACGGCTTACATATCGGACAAGGGCATTAAGGCGGGGGTTATTTCGGGGCATTACTACAACGGAAAGGAATTGGTGTATGGCAGTATACGGCGAAGCAATGCTTCCCTTCCCAAACTGGATCCCCAGTGGCAAGAATTTACCCAGGAGCTATTGAGACCGGGCCCTATACCTTCGGAGTTTTTAAGGGATTTGAAAGATAAGAACCAACAGTCGTTTTTAGAGCCCAGCTTGGTGGTTTATGAACCTGGCACACTGTATTTGGTTCAGGAATGTTTGGGCAACATGGTTATAAAAAGTGAAACCGAGATTGTGGTTTCCCGCATGGCAAAATTGACTGATGTGGTGCTTGTAGCCCCAAAAATCACCATAGAAAAAGGCTTTGAAGGCAGTGCCCATTTCCTGTCCAGTGAATCATTAAAAGTAGAGGAAAATGTAACGCTTCATTATCCCTCCTCTTTGGTGCTCATTAATAAAAAAGAAGAAGAAAGTACGCCCATTCCCAAAGGAAAGGAACCTATGTCTATTTCCAAAAATGCTAGGATACAAGGAAACATTATTTACCTCCCCAAAACCTCCCCAAACCGCTCCAATACCCATGTGTACATTAGTGAAGATGCTGTAGTAGAAGGCAGTATTTATGTGGAGGGTAATTTGGGCTTGGCAGGAACCGTAGTGGGGAATGCATATACCCAACGCTTTATTACCAACGAATTTGGGTCCCGATACATCAACCATATTTACAACGGGAAGTTGCTAGGTAACGATATCCCCGATACCTTTTGTGGATTGCCGTTAGAGAATAAAAAGAAAGGAGTGGCAAAATGGTTGTATTAAAAAAAATAAAGGCGGCCACCATAGTGGAGATATTGGTAGCTTCTGCTATTATCGTTATTGTATTTACCATAGCTGGGGTTAGCTTGAACAATGTGTTTAAGGGGGTGGTAAAAGGGAATGACAGTGAATTTCAGAATCGCCTGAAAGAGCTTACCTATCTCACCAAACATCAAAAAATTGCGCTTCCCTATTACGAAGATACCGAGCAATGGGACATTGCCATAGAAAAAATGGAAGGCACAATTAGGCTAGAGGCCATTCATAAGCCTTCAGAAAACGAAACCCAACGACAGATTTATGAAACCGCTCACTAAAATACCTGCCTTTACCCTTACCGAAATATTGGTAGGGTTGGCCCTTTCTACGGTGGTTGTAGGATTGGCTTATACGGTTATGGGGTTAATGGGGCGCAATGTAATAGCGATTCAAGATAATTATAGCGATCATACACAAACCGATTTGTTAGAGCAACAACTTGCAGTGGATTTTAGCCGTTTTCACCAAATTAGTTATGATCCTATAGAGCAGGTCCTGAAAATGAAAACGCCTATAGATTCCATTGCCTACACGTTTTCCGAACAACACATCCTTAGGCAAACCGACACGGTGCTTTCGCAAAAAACAGAACCTAGTTTCTTTTGGCAGGGGACCGAGGTGGTTTCGGGGAAGGTAGATGGCTTAAAATTGACTTTTGGGGAGGAGAAAAAACAATCCTTTTTGTTTCTTTACCAAGAAATAGATGCTACCCACGATATGATAACCCATGGGAATTAAGATAGAGAACATAGCAGGGGAAAAAAAGAACCCATCCAAAGGAGAAAAGGGGAGTATCCTAAACAAGGAGATCCATCTGTTTGGAAATGGGATGTCCAATAGGGCCAAGGAAGATTTTTATGCAGAGCTGAGTGTATTGCTCAATTCTGGGATCAATCTTAAAACAGCCTTGGATCTAATCTCCGAGATGCAACGCAAGCAGAAAGACCAGGGGTTGATCTCGGATATTTCCAGTCAAATCGTTTCGGGAAGTTCTTTATACGATGCCTTGGAGAAGAATAAACACTTTTCTTCTTACGAATACCAAGCCATTAAAATTGGGGAACGTACAGGACAACTTCCCAAGATTGTGGAAGACTTGCGGGAATACTTTAGTAGAAAGAACGAATTGAAACGCCAATTGGTTTCTTCTTTGTCCTACCCCATTATTGTATTGATCCTAGCGGTATTGGTAGTGTTTTTTATGCTGAGGTACGTAGTACCTATGTTTGTGGACATCTTCCGCCAAAACAATGTGGAGTTGCCTTGGCTTACCCAGCAGATCGTAAAGCTTTCGCATTTGGTAACTGGCAATGGTCTTGTCATCCTTTTGGTGGTGGTTGCCTTGGCATTGGGCGTAAAATGGGCGTCGACCACAGAGTGGTTTTATCGGTTTATAGGAAGGTTTCAGTTGCGCATTCCAGCTTTGGGGAATTATTTTAGGAAGGTATACCTTATTCAGTTTACCCAAGCCATGGCGTTGTTAACCAATGCCAAGATTCCCGTGGTTAACAGTATTGCCTTGGTACGGGACATGATCCGGTTTTACCCTTTGGAGAAAACCCTTTACACCATAGAAAAAGACCTGATACAGGGAGTCAAGCTGCACAATAGTTTCGAAAAGCATCCCTTTTACGATAAAAAAATGATCGCCTTGCTTAAAGTGGCCGAAGAAACCAACCAGACCGAGTTTATTTTCCAAAAACTCTACGAACAATACACGACCGAGATTAAGTACAAGGGACAGATGATGACCACGGTCTTCAACTTTATATTAACACTCACCGTAGGGATTATTGTAGCCGTAATCTTAATTGCTATGTACTTACCCATGTTTAAGTTGAGCAGTTTAATTGGCTAATTTCCCGTTTAATATATTTTAGAAATCTTCATAATCTGGTGCTGCAATGCAAATACCATCGATTTTACAAACGTTTTTCTCCGTATTTATAAATACATAGAAGAGTAAAAGGTAAGTTCTTATACATTTGGTATAAAACACTTAATTATGAAACGAATAGTTACCCTTTTTACACTTATGGTTTCCTTTTTTCTCAATGGGCAAACCTATGAGAATGCGGAAAGCGCAGAGTACGATCCCATAAACGATCAATGGCTGGTCTCTAACGGAAGCAATATTATAGCCGATGATGGTAATGGCAACCTCAGTTTTTTTGGCACAGCTTCTGCCAATACCGGGATGGAAGTATTAAACGGAATCCTATACGCCGTAGACGGTATGGACATTGTAGGGTATGACCTTGCCACTACCGATGAAGTGATGCGATTAACCATTACGGGAGCTCCTTTTTTGAATGGCTTGACCAATGACGGCAATACTACTTTATACGTTACGGATTTTACGGATAAGGTGATCTACGCGGTCGATATTTCAGATATTTTAAACCCTTCGTATACCGAATTTGTTTCGGACACCCTAGATGCACCAAACGGAATTGTTTTTGACGAAGCCAACAATAGACTTATTTATGTGTGCTGGGGTCCAAATGCCGCTATCCGTGCTGTAGCTATTCCTTCGCAAACAGTTTCCTTGATTTTAAATACAGGGATCACCAATTTGGATGGGATAGACGACGATGCGCAAGGCAACTACTATGTTTCCTCCTGGAACCCTGCCCGAATCACCAAATACAGTAGCGATTTTTCCTCCAGCGAGGTGGTGCCTACCCCGGGATTAAATTTCCCTGCCGATATAGGCTACAACCAAACCACCGATATTATTGCCATCCCAATGTTTACGAACGTTATATTTTATGATAATTCTACACTTGGGACCCACCAAAATGATTATAACGGTTTTACCATGGCTCCGAACCCTTTGCGTCTAGGGCAAAAGCTAACGGTTAAATTGGCTATACCTGCAAAGGAACAACCAGAGCTTTACGATATTGCTGGCAAGAAGGTGGCTGTCTTACAGCAAGTAGAAGGTTCATCATTTTCCCTTTGGGGGCATGAATTGGGAAGCGGAATCTATATCTTGAAAATAACGACAGAAGACGGCATTTTTTATGAAAAGTTGATTGTTGAATAGGCCAAGGAAATAGGTTAATTGTTGTAGAAAATAAATTGAACGGGAGATGTTGCCGTTGGTGGTTCTTTAAAATCGAAAGCGGCATACCAACCCGAAGGTAACTCAACAACCCTTCCCCATCCAGGAACTAAAGAGGGCTCTTCGAGATTCATTTTTTGCAGTTTAGAGAAGGCATCTCCAACCTTAATTCCTTCTTTGGTTTTATATCCTGAATCTGCGGTCGATATAAAACCGATCTCGGTTTCACTTTTAAAACAGACAACAAAATCGAGTTCTTGGAAAGATACTTCGTCGCATTCATCAAACTGGCCAGGATTTATAAGCATATGGATTTTTCCTGTTTTTTGAAATGCACCGTTTATAATTTCCAGAGGGGTTCCCAGGTCAGGGTTTGGGGCACAGCCGTATGCTAGCATGCCTATAACTAGGTAAGTAAATCTTAAAAGGACTGTCTTCTTAAAAGGCATAAGCAAAATATTAATTCTCTTTATTTAGGTATTCTTTAAAAAACTGATCGGAATCTTCAAGCATTTCTACAAACTCCTTCATATCGGTAAAGGAATGGTCCGAGAAATTAAAAATCCTGGACCTAAAATCCTTATCGTGTTTTTTAAGCTCCTCTATCATGGTTTCCGCTTGCTCCACGGGGATGATGTCATCCATTCTCCCGTGCAGGATGAGCAACGGGTTATTTATGTCGGGAGCATAAGAAATAGGGGATATTTTCTCTAAGTAGTCGGAGTCGTTAGTCCCCAAAGCAGTATTCCAAAATTCATAAGAATAGTCATCCTTGTCATCTTTCTGCTTTTTCATCCAAGCTGTTATATCCGAAGGCGCCGCAACGGAAACCCCTGCTTTAAATAATGCTGGGTATTTCGCCATTCCCACATAGGTAGCATACCCACCATAACTGTGACCAAAAATGAGGACATTGTCTTTATCTACAGGAAAACGTTCCATAATAAATTGGGTGGCATCGGCAATATCGTTTATCATCACTTCATCAAGGCTATGAACACCCGCCAAAACATGCGACTTCCCAAACCCAGTGGATCCGCGGTAGTTGATCCTTAGGGTAGCATATCCCCGCGAAGTAAAATACTGTGCAAATTCGTCCATTCGCCAATAATTCCTTGCCCAAGGCCCACCGTGGGGGATGACGATAAGCGGAACGGGTTCCTCTTCTTTTGCACCCACAGGTAAGTTGAAATAACAAGGGACAACGTGTCCATCCCTTGCCCTTGCAATCACTACTTTGGTCTTGGATAGTTCATAATTAAGTAACTCTTCGTTAAAATAGAACATCACGGCATAAGAATCTTCCGTCACGTCGTACACGCCAATATTCCCTGGGGACGAGTCGTTCCACTGGTGGACCAGCAATCGGTTTCCCGAAATATCCAGATCGATAATTTCATTAAAAAACCCGGGGTATTGTTTGTTGAGTCCATTTACCTTTTCTGCAAATTGAGGAGACAACCATTTGTACTTAGGGGTAAGACAGGTATATTTAAACCCTGCGATTTCACGGTTTCCGTAATCGAAAATAAACGAGATCCCTTCGCCTTCCATCTCTTTAATATCGCAATTGACGTCCGAAACAAAAGTCTCGACCACTTCTTCCTTTTCAATATCGTAGCTGAGCAATTTTCGTTTGTCCGAAAAAATATTGGAGGTTATAAAAATAGTGTCGGGATCGTAGGCAAACCCTTCGAAAGTGAGGTATTGTTTTAAATGGATCTTTGGGTCTATGGTTAGGTAATATTGGTTGCCACCTATTTTAAGGATAAAGGGTTTTAGGGTGTCGGTTTCTGCATCGTATTTGTAATAATACCGCATTCCCTTTTCCGAAATCTTTACCCCCAATCGTATTCTTCCGTAGGCATCGGTAATCCAAAGGTTTACTTTGTGGGTGTCCGCATTCATCATCTCAACTTGTTCCCCCGTGTGGATGTTCACCTCTTTAACGGCAGCATGGAAATTTTCGTCCATGGTTTGTATAAGGATATAATCCTTTTTGTGGCGCAGTAAGTTTAAGATGGAGTTGTAATGAATCTCCATGGACCAATTTGGGTTGAATAAATCGATACCAAACCCTCCTCTACTGGCAATTTCCACCCTATTCTCCCCGTCTATATCCACGGCTTTTATAGAGCCCTTGGAGTCGAAGATAATCCGCTCATCGGACAGCCAATACAGGGCATCGATCCCAAAAATATCCAAGGGGATCCTGTGGATTAATTCGTATTTGTCTATATCGATAATGTGAAGGGTAACCGTATGGCTAAACAGGTAACTGTCTTTGTTATCTTCGTACACCTCTACATAATACTTGCCACTGGGGGAAATGCTAAAATGGCTCCGGTTTGTTTTTTTAAACAGGACATCTGTGGGGATTAGGTTTGGGATGGAATCCTGGGAAAAGCAATAAAAACTCGAAATAAAAAACAGAAAAAGGAGTAAGCGTAATCGGGTCATTCGTGTACTAAGACGGTGTCTGTGGCATTTTGTTAGTCTCACCCTAAGTTAGGGAAATTTTGAAAGAAAATAAACGTTGGATATCAGAATTTTACCCTTTATGCTCAGTCCTTATAAATGTGAAACAGCGTATCCTTCCTAAAGTACAAATGGATATTACTTGACGATCCTGTAGGGGTGTAATAGATATAGGTTAAGAGGCCTTTTTCCTTTTTCTGCCATAGGTATATGGAATCGTTTTGGATAATGGTGTCGGGTTTCGCCTCCATCTTTAAAATAACGGTCTCTTGGCTATCCCCTAAATCCAATTTTTCCATGTTTCTTGAATTTTTATGCCTCCTAGATTGATGACAGGCACCGAAAACCAAAAAAAGGAAGGTGCAGAATATGAGGGTATGTATTAATCTTTTCATTCTTCTAATTCCTTCCGCTTTATAAATTGATCCAATTCGAACTCGTACGAAAGTTTTTGTATAAATAATGCAGTTTAACCTTTTTATCGGTTGGATTAATTTTTAAGTCATTTTTATAGAGCCTATAAACACCAAGCTCATTGACTCCACCAGAATATCTTCTCTTTTTTGTGTTATGAAAAGTAGAATGAATATGACATTCATTTAAATTCTTTCTAACCACTCCAATGTCATTTTCACGGTTTAAAAGAAACCTATATTTCCCTTCTTCATTTTCAATAATAAATATTGGATACTCGTAATAAAGGGAACCAAGTCCATTTTGTAGCTCCAGATTTTTAGGGATGGGATAACGATTACAAAAAGTAGATAAGGTTTTTAAGTCAATTAAAGCCCGGGTGTTTTTTCTAAAAACAGCTTGAACTTGAAAATCGAACCAATTCGACTCTTTAGGATTCTTAGATTCGTGTTCGTTTAATTTTATAAAGAACAAAGCTTCGTCTGTATTGCTGTAATAGGAAGCACAACCTACGCTCAACCCTAGTAGCATTATACATATAAACCCTATTAATAGTTTTTGGTATCTCATTTTTATTTCATTCTTAAAACATGCCCGCTGCTGTGGAAGCACCCGACAGAGTCGAGCACTAGCGAGGGAACTACCCCTGTTTATACTATGTTTTGAAACATTCTATTCAACTCTTCTATATCAATATCAGAATCCTGAGGAAAAATTATGATTTCGGCATTTAGTTCTCTCTTATAATACTCACATAACTTTTTTTTGACAGGATTCATTTTAGATAGTAAAGGATATTTATTCTTAACCCCAATCTTAATGACAGGACAACTTCTATAAATATCCTTTTTTATAAAAGCAATATTTGAAATGGGTATCAATCCTAAATTTCCAAGGGTAGAATTATATAGAATTCCTTCTTTTTTTATTTGAAAAACCAATTTCTCCTTCTCAAATAAACTTATCCCTAAAAAAAGGATTCTTTTTGTCTTTTTTACGTCAATTGTTTGTTCCATGATATAAACTCACCAAATATTTTTAAAAATCTAAATAGAATATTACAAGAACACGAACTTAAAATTAAAATGGTGAAAAATATAACCAATCTCTTCATCAATACTATCACTATCTATTTTGATTTCCTTAGTTCTGGAAATGGTTCGGGTTTAAGCCAAAGCGCAGTTAGTTTGTTTTTAGAATTTATTACTGCGATACAGTTTTTAATAAATTCAACAGCTATAGAATCATCATTGTGAATGGGATCACCTATACATATCCATTCAGTTTGAAAATTAATATGGACAGGGAACGGTTCGTGATTAATCCGAAAATATGATAAATCTTCTCCGGATTCGTTTACGACAACCAAACTACCCTTTTTAGATTGTGGAACCTTACCGTTAAATACCATTTCGGAATTCAGTCCACAAAACCCCCAAACCTTAACTATTTTTTCATTAAAAACAGATAATGATAAGTCGTTTAATATCAATTCATAATCTAAACCAAAAGAAGATTCAATCATATCAAATGAATAATCAGTTGAACTATATACCAAATCACTTTGAATAATGTTTTCGTGAAAAATCGCTTTAAATTCCATGCTATTTTATTTTCCTGCTGGCGCCCGACTCCGTTGGGTGACCACCATCACGTTAAAAACCTAAGTTCTTTCTTTTGGAAAAGAAATCGAAGCTTACAAAGCTGAGATTCACGAATTCCAAAATATATCATATGCTCATGAGTAAAGAACCAAAGAAAAGCATCCCTTTTTTTAACAAAAAACCACGACCCTCGGTTGGGGGTCGTGGTAGTTTTATAAAGATACTGCTTTATTTTAATTCATTCTCCCATCCACTCCTGTGGAAACCCTCGTTTCATTTGTCTACCGAAACTTCAGTAAAGGTAGAAATGGGTGCTAGTGAGGTCATGGCTTTAAATCCGATTTTATTCTCTAACAAAAACAAGCTTTGAATATGGGATTATTTTATTGTTTTCTAATACAATAGGTTTGGTGTTAATAATGTCAAATTCTATTATATTAGCTACGAGTGATTCATCATCTATGACTAAAAAAACAGATGTATAATCATGCTTCGGGAAACAACGAAGTTCTTTACCCATAAAAGCACCACTTGTTAACTCTCCATATCCATTATTGCCAATTGTGAAACTTTTGAATAAACCGTCAGAATCTTTTAAGTCATTTTCATTGGATAGCACCCAATCACCCTTTAAGTTTAAGGTATCTTGCCTATTCGAAAAGCTAATTGAATTTGCAAGATTTTTACTAATCTCAAATAACTTTAGGTTTTCTTCCGATAGATTGTTTATTAAATAAAAGCCTCCTCTTACACCATGTTCTCTAATAAAGTAAAACTCATTAAAATAAGGTCCAACAACATAAGTATTAAAGAAAAGAGGTGTGTCTGAATAAAGCTCTTCTTCAATAAACTCATAGGATAAAGATGTTTCTTTAAAATATCTTTTCCAAACTTTTCCTTCCTCGGGTTTTGCAACCCAATAACCATTGTAAAGTTCGCTTAATGAATTTAGCTTGTTGAAATCAAGTTTTGTTAAACTCGATTTTTCATTGTTTACTTTTAAGGTTAAATGATCGTTTTCAATGGAAATATTCTCTTTAACGTTTGCATAATTTAAATAAGCAGTAGAATCAATAAAGCTATACTTAGTTATTTCATCACTTTTTATTTTATAGATGTTAAACGTTTTAAGGTCACTACCCGAAAAATAATAACCAGATAGATCACTCGGTTTCTGATTATTTGCACAACCTGTTATTATTAAAAATAAGATCAATAAATTCATTGGTTTAGTCAATTGATCTAATAACGGAGGGATCTGGATCAGCTCCGTTTTTATATGCTTCCAAATATGCCTTAAAAAAATATTCTCTTGGGTTATCATAAAATGCACTTTTCCAGCGATCGTAATCTTGTTTATTCTTAAAAACTCCTGCTGGCGCCCGTCTCCAGACGGGTGACCAACATCACGTTAAGAAACCTAAGTTCTTTCTTTTGGAAAAGAAATCGAAGCTTACAGAGCTGAGATTCACGAATTCCAAAATATACCATATGCCCATGAGTAAAGAACCAAAGAAAAACATCACTTTTTTATCACTCTCCCGACTTACTCTTATGGAAGCACCCGATCGGAATCGGGCGCTAGCGGGGGAGGATTCTTCTAATCAATGACATCGAGCAAGCTAAGATCTTCCCATACATCTATATAGTTTCCATCCTCTGCAATCAAAAACCTATAGCCAGGTTCTAATCCTAAAAAAGGCAAAATTAGAGAATTCCATTTTTCAATATGCTCGATATGTAACGGTTGAAAAAAATTAGGATCGTCTGAATACTCTCCAGCCCATATAAACCACCCAGAAGCATCTTCTGTTGGGAAGTGCCGTAAACCATGTATAGGCTGCTCACCTTCTTTAACGTTCAGGGATATCCCAACTTTTAAATGGACTGGAGACTCCAAAAAACCTGCTCCATACTTGTCACATATAATTTTTTGCTTTTTCTTAATACCATCCATAGTTTATTCCTCAACTGGCACTAGAAGAGATAAACAATTTACCATAAGCCTCTCCTTTTCTCTAAAACACTTTTTCTGTTTGAATCAATGTAGTTAAATTGCTTTTCCTCAAACTTCTCTTCTAGAGGTTCAACCCCATACTTATCTTTGTAACCTGCTTCATCCTCAGTTATCGGGATTAACCATAAGAACTTTAAATTATTATCAACCTCAGGAATATACATATTCTCTAAGTCCGGTCCGTCCAAATATGGCAACGATACCAATCCATAAGTACATATTGACTCTCCTTGCCATGGCCTTCCAAAATTTACAGAATGCCATAAGCCAAGATTCGAAGTGTTTTTATGATAATATGCTATTATCGTCAGAAGTTCGACAAGAGATTCATCTTGAATACTTGAAAATATATGAAGCTCTATTGGTTCTTCCTCTTGGAGATTAGACATTCCGCAAGTGGCGTAAGTCCACATATCCCGAAATTCACTTGGGGGAAATTCCAAGATGCAAAAATCATCATAAAGATCATTTATAGGCCCTTCTGGCCAATGCATAATGACAGAACCATTATGCCAGTTCTTATTATAATGTGTTTTTATTCTATTGTTTAAAAACATTTTATACTATTCACGGATTCTAATTAATAGTATTGCGATAAAGTACTATAAAACTAACCTTATTTCTTGTTCAAATATCTAAATTTGCTAAAATAACATACAATCATGACAGCTAAAGAGTTTTGGAATTGGTTTGAAAACAATAAGGAGCAGTTCTTTTTTTTAAATCAAATAGAAAATGAAAGTGAGAAAGAAAGAATACTTTATGAATTAGAAACAAAACTGGAAGAATTTAGTAATGGTCTTTATTTCGAGATTGGAGGTTTCCCAGACGAAGAACAAGATTTGATCATAACAGCAGGAGGCAATCTAAATTACTTTAGTAAAGTGATAGAACTAACCGAAGAAGCACCGGAAATAAAGAATTGGAATATTATTGCTTTTAAACCACCGGTGAATGAAAATTTTAAAATGAGATATCAAGATATAATAATTGATACAAAAGAGACATGGTTTAAATTAAAGACTAATTCAAATTCCAAATATAATATCGATCTATTCTTTGAAAATTATGAGTCAAATAAACTAGATTCCTATCGTGAAGCCTCTCAAATTGTTTTGGAAACTATTCTTGGTGAAAAAGTTTATTTTAAATTAATTAATTCCATTCAAATATATGGTGCATATAATCTTCAAATTGAAGATGCTTTACCAATTGAAAAATTATACGAAAATATAATAGCATATAAATCTTAGGAAGTCTAATGCAATAATTTTCTAATTCTTAATAACTACTTTACCATCTACATTTTGCTATACCTGAGACTGTATTCGATTTGATTTCTCCTTTATAAACAGGTATTTTTATATTTGCATATATGGCATAAATTTTGACTTTTTCAATATTAGAATTAAAATAGTTAAGCTATAAAACATGTATTCAAATTTAAACAATACTAAGAGGATTAACTATCGTGGAATTTTATCTTTTGAACTTCCTCGTGATTGGATTGAAGAATATGATGATGAATTAGGAGCGGCTTTTTATAAAGACCTAGAAGATTCAGCAACATTGCGATTATCTTTAATCTCTTTAAAAGCTCCATCCGACATAGGTGAGTTAAATGCTGTAAAGGTATTAGATAAATTTAATTCGAAAGAATCCAAAATTATAACATTGACCAATAACAATGCCTATAAGATGTATTATGAACGGACTATAGACGAAGGAAATGAGATAACTATTTTCTATTGGTATTTAGCACAGGTAATTAAGCCTAGTGGTGCAAGATTAGCCGTATTTTCATATACATTTTTAAGTAACCAATTAGAGAAAAAATCAATACAACAAGAGATAGAGTTCATTACAGAACAAGTTAAAAAAGCAGAATTTGTTGGGATAATGAATTTATAAATAGGTATTTTATATTTGTAAACACGGCATGCATTTTGATTTTTACCGAATAATTAAGTAAAATAACTTGGATGATTAAATCTAGATTAGAAATACAAAAGGGAATAAATGTCTTACTTAATATCGAAGATCCTTCAAACTTTGATAAAGTTATAAAAACTATGGAGTATTACGGGATAGATGAGGATAATGCGAGAGAGTATTTTATTTTTATTCCGATTGCATTTTGCAGATTAATGCTTCCAAATATTAAGTTTCCAGAATTTTATTTAGAACAAGACTTTCTAGGTAATCGAATAAGAAAAAAATTCAAAAACAATCCATTATATCTAGAGATAGAATCTGTAACAAATGCATTTTTCGAAACTATTTCAAATAGTGATGATATTTTAAAGATAGCAAGTCTTAGTTCTGAATTTAATGTTGTAAATAAACTTCTTTTAAATGGGGGAAATATGGAAGATATTCAACTTACAGAAATGATAATAATCAAATGAATTGGTCAACTTTTAAGTGGTCCACACAATTAATATTTCCTTTAAACCTAGTTTTTATAATTATATTTTTGATTTTATTTGGCAAATCTTCGAATTTTAAAATGTGTTTTTTTGGTTTTACAACTAAATGATAATTAGGGTCTTTAAAATTATTCAAATCAGTTTTATCAAAACAATAAATCCCTTTTTGAGCCAACTGAATAAAATCAAAATGTCTTTTCTCTAAAAGGGATTTGTCACTAATGCTTTTAATACTAAATAATTTCTTGTTTAATTCATAATTGGAATTTTTATTTGATAAATTTCTAAAGAATTTAGAAGTATGATTGATGTCTTCGGAAAGTATTGAGTTTGGAACAATACCCCCACCTGATGCTGCATGACCTATAAAACCATTAGCATCCATGAAAAACCAATCTATATCTATTCCTTCGTAAAAAATGATCTAGATGTTTATTAATAATCCAAACCAAATATTCCTACACAATTATCACAAGGTTTTATTACTCCTCCTGTCCTAGGTCTTAAGGCCGGAGTAAAATTAACTTGTGTTGGCAGGGCTGACGGATTTTGCAATAAAAGTTGATTAGCTGCTCTGAATTCACCACAACAACCTATTGTATTTCCACTATTTGTAGCACCAACTCCACCTAATCTACTTGAAGCTCGTTGTAAAGATGGAGCAATTCTTGTAGGAATCTGTCCGCTGGTTGCTATTACACTGGTTCCATTTAATTCTGCTCCTACAACTGTAGCAGGAGCATTTCCAGAGGCTATAATATTATTTGAAACACCTTCTACTTCTGATGCTAGTTGACCACTTGCTGATCTAGAAGCACCTCTTCTTGAGGCTTTTAACATGCTGAATGCCCTTCCTGTAAAAGCCCCTAAAAGAACACCAGCTCCATCTACTGTCTGGTTTGCTAAATTTGCACCAACCCCTTCGCCAAAGGCTGTTACAGGGTCGTCAGAATAATAAGACACTACGGCATTGTCAACAAAGGTTGTTGCTGGATTGTAACCACCCATGGTTATAATTTCTCGGCCAGTTTCAAAGGCACCAACAGGCGTTGTAAATCGGTCTATATGTGCTGAAAAGGCTTCGGATATATATTGAGAAGCTGGACGGTCTGTCATTGCCATAAAACCATCAATATTCTGATCCATTTGTTTTGAATATCCATTACCTATACCAACATAATAGTTCCTTGCCATTTGGGCCATTTGTACAAGGGTTTGGCAATTAAGCCCAAAGGGACAATTTCCATCGGGGTCGCTCAAAGCAATTGGGTCATTCAAAGCATAGTTATAAGGGGAATTATGTACTTGACCAGCAGCATCTGCCAATGCATCTACCACAAACCACCTTCCAAGGGCTGGGTCATAATTCCTTGCCGAAATATCGTACCATTGCAACCCAAACTCTTCCTGTAACTGTTTACCTCCAAACTTCCATTGCTGTGCAAGGCTATTCCCAAGTCCGTTGGAACTATTGTTATACCCAGCTTGGCGAAGCCCAAAAGGATAGTAGTTGCTTTCTTCCACAATCTCCGTAGCAGCATCTATGGCATTGTTTCCATCACTATCGGTATAGCTTAACCTAACATTTCCTAAATGGTCCCTGTACTGGAAAACATAGTTATAGGCTGTATAACTGGTGGCGCCTCCCACAGAGAAACCAATACTCTTACTGGTTCCTGCTACGGGTTCGACATAACCTTCTGGGTTTGCGAAGAATTGCAGTTCATTATCTTCATACACATATCCCCCGGCATAGAGGATTTCCTTGGTGGCTTGCCCTGTAATAGCTACCGTCTTTTTCAATTTGTCTCCCGTGGCATCATAAGTATAGATTATCGTACCAGATTCGGTACCGTTGTCTATGGTCACGGTTTCGGGCAGATTTAAGTGGTTGTAGGTAATAGATGTGATCCCCTTATTGCGGTCGCGGAACATATTCCCATTGGCATCGTAATCATAATCATCGTCGGTGGTTACCCCAAGCACATTGCCATCTTTAAACCCTTCGGCATTGTAAGTAGGGTCACTGGCATTGTCCTGTACGTTAAGCAATTGGTTGCCAGAATACTCATAGGTAAGGTCGTCCCAAATACCCGATGCAGTATCGGTACCATTAGCCCCACGTCGCTTAAGGGAGGCAAGATTCCCATTGCGGTCATATGTAATGTTACTAAGATCATGGTGGTCATATCCACTCATGCCATTAAGGTTGCTACCCTTGTGACCTGTAGCCGTTACAACGCGGTTCAGGTCGTCGTAGATATAGGAATAACTACGTACATCCTTACTGTCGTTTTCGGTCTTCCACAGCGTCTGGGAAATACTTCCATTGTAGAGAGGTGTGGCCCCTGTACCCCCGCTCACGTTGTTATAGTCTATGTGAAAATTGAACAGGTCGCTATACTGGCTAAATCCCTTGCTGCCTGCACTGGCAGCCGCAATATCGTTAATGTCGGTAAGCCAGCCGCGGATGTTGTAGGCATAGTCCACCCGCTGCAGTTTCTTGTCCAACAGGGGACCGTCCATGTTTATGTTGGAGGCCTCGGCCCCGTTGGTGTCGAAGGACACCTTGCCCACCAGGGCGGTATCCTCTTCACCTGCCGCTAGGGTGTAAGTAAAGAAATTGTTGTTGTTGTGCCAGTACTTTATGTAATGGGTGCTGCCCACGGTTACGCGTTCCACACGGAAGAGATCCCCCGTACTGTATGAGGGGATGGCGGCCTGTGCCCAACTCCCGCTGCCCGCAGGGTTCCAGTAGTTAACCAGTTGGTTGGCGCGGGCATGGATGGCATAGTCGTAGTCGCCACCGCCCCAGTTGGTATGCCCGGGTTCCACGAACCCAAGGCGCAGGTGCTTGTCGTTCTGTCCCACGGTGGCCTCTATATACCCATCGAAACCGCTGGGGATGGCCCCTTGGGTCTTTATCTGGGCCTGCCACCCACTGCCAGGGGCTGTGGAGGTAATGGTCCCATCGGGGTCCACATCCACCTGGGTAAGGTCCGTATAACCATCCAAGAGGGAATTACCCCCCACACCCTTCTGCACCAGTTGGCCAAGGGCATCGTAGGTGTTGTCGGCAATAAGCTGTACCATCTCGTTGTCTATCTGCTGACGGTGGGTCAATAAACGACCTACATGGTCATAGGTAAAATAGTCGTGGGTTATGATGTTGGGTTTACCCGTTTTTAAATGCTGGGTTTCGCTTTCCAACACCTTCCCCGTAAAATCGAGTAGGCTTTTTGTAATATCCCTACTGTCTAAATAGTGACTATGACTGTCCACATAGATAACCTGCCCTTTAGTATCATAGGCGGTAAGGGTCGTTGCCCAGACGCTGGTACCCAAAGCACGTACCTTATTTACCGTAGACAATCCCTTTGTTTTGGTGGTCACTGCCTGGCCCAACACACTGGTAGGGAGTGTCGTGGGACTGTGGTCCACATAGCTGTCGTAATAGCTTATCGTGTGGATTTCAAGATTGGCTGGGTTTGGGAATTTATCGTTAGAGTAGTAATAGGAATCCCCTTCCGATGTTATGCTCGGAGAGCTTACTCTATGCTCAAAAGGTTCCGATTGGTTGTTGGCCCATCCTTGTAGGGTGGTACGGCTTTCTGCAGAGGGCAATATTCCTGTGAGGATATCTCTCCCGAATTTGTCGTACTTGGTAAAACTCCATTCATTACTGGAACGTTGGTTGACATCTTGGGTAAGGATAGGCTGGTCCAGTTTGTTGTACACAATATATTCCCAACCTTTACCAGGCACCTTTTTTTCTATAGGACGGTTACGGCTATCGTACTTGTATTGATAGCCATAAAGATTTAAAATAGCTTGCCATTGGGGAACAAGTGCTCCATTGGAAACAATCTGTGCAGAAGCCTCGGGAGACAGCACGTAGGTAAGGTTATCAAAATCGTCATATACATAATAGGTGTCATGGGCCTGTCCATTATTCCAAGCACGCTTTAGAACGGTTTGTCCAAAATGATCCGTGAACTCAATTGTAGCATGGCTATTACTACTTGAGGCTGTCCAGTTTTCATCCTTTACAATATTCTTATACAGTTTGTTTGCTGTATAATGACCGTTATAGGATAGACTTGGGGTTTCTGTATTGCCCCCATTGAATGAGATGGTGAAAAAATGCACTTCGTTTATCCCATTGGTTTCATAATCATACTTTATAGTATGATCCGTATGGTTGTAATGGTCTACCTTCCAATCATTCCCAGGAGCACCCTCTTCTTCAGTCCTGTTCAATGGGGAAGCTTCGAACCTTGTTTCACTGTACCCATTTATGGTATTGGTCCCTGTATCCCTATCTTCAGGGAAGGTGTTTAGATAAAAACTGTGCTGCGGTGTAAACGGATCCGTTACATAGCCTGCCCCATTACCATTGGCTGGATAAGGTAGATAGGTTTTGGCTTCCCTTCCATATTCATCATAGGTGATGGGTGTTACAAGGTCTTCTTTATTACCACCAGAACGTTGGGAAACATTTTGAAGGGGTCGTCCTAATCCATCATGATAACTGGTATTCTCAATTTTATGATTCTCATGAATGCCCCCATTTTCAACTTGTGACTGGCTGTAGGGTTCTTGATATGTTGTTGTTTTTATATAGTTCTTATCAGTGTCCTGGGCTTTTACCAAGAAAGGAAAAGCCATGAATGCGAATGTGATATAAATTAACTTTTTCATCTTCTCGGTATCTTTAGTTACTGGGTTTGTAATTGTATTCGTTCTTGCTAAGTACATTTCCGTCTGCATCTTTTATGTATTCCAACCTATTGGCGCTGTCATAGACATAACTCACCGTATAACCCCTATCATCGGTTTCCGTGCTGATACCTACCAATGGTTTATAAGTGTATGATCTCACCAAAGCTTCAGAAAGATCAGGATGGTCCCTGAGTTCCTGAAGCTTAGTGATCAATTGTCCTTCATAGGAACTGTCCTGATTAGAAAGCGATCCTATCTGCAGCAATAACGGTTCGGGGAGGTCATCGTATGCAATCCCCTCGATTTTGGCAATGGGATAGCTTTTATTGTACCCCCAAAGGATACAATGATAGGTCCCATCTGCTGTGTGGTATTCCATAATGTTACCGTTGGAATCCCGTTTATCTATGAACTCTTGATTAACCAAAGGACCCGACCCTTTGGCAAAGGAAAATACCTTTGGCAGTATTACATCTCCATCATTGTTGTTGTAAAAGTCATGGTACTCCATCTCACTTTTTTCGACGATCGAATTATCTTTATACAATTCTTGCCTGAGGGGTTGTACCAATCGGTTCTGGTTAAGCAAATCATTTACATATGGTAAACCATTCACTTCGGTATCACCAGGGTAATAGTATTTGTCTTTGTATTCAAAAAGACCATTGTTTTCGATTTTTTCCTTTAAAAAAGGATAATAAGGTCCATAAGTGTAGTTGGTTGTTGCCTGTGTGTTTCCAGTATCGAAATATTCTTGGGTGATTCCCTGTAGCACAAGGTTCTGTTCTATCCTGAGTTCTGTATCGAACTCTAAAGTTAGTGCCCCTGGGAAGCTCGATCCTCCCGCATCGTACTGATTGATCCCGTTCTTGAAATTAAGGTTGATGACTTGTGGCCCTACCTGCCTATAAAGGTATTGGTAGTCTTCTTGGACCAGTAGGTTATCTGTGGCATTAAATGTTTTTCTGGTAAGCAGTTTACCCCTTTTTATGTCATTGTCTATATAACCTACATATGGATAAGCACTGTTGTTAATGAGGTAGTCTACAGCAGTCTGTATATGCGGAGACCCACAACCCTGACAGCTTAAATATTCACTGTACTCATTGGGATATAGCTCCGAATTGGTAAAGATAGATTCCACTTTACCGTTGGATGCCCCAGATAGATTTACCTGTCTCTCGATCACCCTCGAATACCCTACGAAGGAACCGTTGGTCAATTCCAGTGCGGATTTCGATTTATTGTAGACCAAGAATGATTTAGCTCCTGTACTGCTAAGGTAAGTGAGCAATGACCCGTAGATAGGTAGATTGTTTATGGATCCCGAACTGTTATTCCCTGTTGTTAGGTACTCATATTCTTTGAAATATGCATTCCCCATCCCGTCGTCTAAACGCTGGGATTGGATACGAATACCACCCCCAGTATAATCCGCTCCCAATAGCCTAAAGGTATGTGGTTCATAGGTGAACTCTGAGTAACCACCCGTAGGGTAAATGATCTTCTTCAGGGAACCATAGTGCATAGTATTTGGGTTGGACTGTATACTGTAACTATCCGTTGCAGCTGAGATAAGTGTGCTGCTTGAATTTGACAATGGAAATGGTAAGATGGAAAACCGTCCCATGTTCTCATGGAAATAGAGCTTGGGGGTCTTAAGGTCGTTACTTCCCATAGTCACTCCATTGTCATTGAAATACCCCAAATAATCTTGTTGTGCAGAACCTACATTGGGTAATTCATCGGGATTGTAGTACTCCATGGAGTATTCATTCAGATAGCTATCATCGCTTCCCTTAAAGACCACCTTATCCAAACGCAACCTTTTGCATTCTGGATCAGAACAGTTCTCCGTGGAATTGAAATAGAGATAATTCAATTCTACAATTTTTATCACTTGACCGAAATTATCCTTTACTATAATCTTGGTGAGTGCATTTTCCCCAGGTTTGTCCTGACGAACATGGTCATAGAAGAATTCAACCTTTCCGTTGTCGAAACTGATCTCTTTTAATCGGTTCACCCTCGGGCTTTTGGTATAAGCTCGTTGGCGTTTGGTATGGTATTCATTCACAGCTCCTAGAAGCGGTTCGAAATAGTTCGGGACATTGCTTAAAATACTACCGTTGTAGGTAGAAAGGTTTCCTGAATAGGTATCATCAAAAAGAGAAATCTTGCGCTCTTTGGTAGTTAGGCTATATGTTTCGTAATCGAAAGTAACCACCCTGTTGGTAATGGGATCTTCTATTTTGTCCAAGTACCAGGTATTCTTAGAGATTTTATAGTAATTCACCTCTAAGTTCTTTGCTTCATCCTCTGCTTCCGAGCCTGTTGGTGGATTTATAAAATTAGTCGCATAACTGGACATCGATTCTATAATATCGGAATGCCCCCCAAAGAAATACTTGATCCCATTGGTATTGGTAACCTCGAACTGGTCATAGTCCTCGGCATAACTGTTCCCTGCAGCATCTAGAAGAGCCCCTATCTTCCAATTACCTGGGAGATAGGATGTCCCGTTGATCTCACTGCGATCATAGCCAATAAAATTGAATGCATAATCTTTGGAACGGTTTACACCTTCAAATTTCAATCCCTTTGGGCTCAATTCCTTGGGGTGGTACAAGTCAGGGTTATTATTATCCTGTTCAAAATAGAAATTCCCCGAAATCCCAGGTGCCCCCATTACGAACTGATCAGGAGAAGCATCTTCTTCCCTTGAAGGGTTATAACAAGGGCCGCTTTCCCAATCTGTATATACGGAATTGTTGTACGGAGGCGGTAGTTCTGTGTAGGGGATGTGGTGAGGCCCACTAGTTAAATCCAAACAATCTACCATGCTGCCACGGCTAGCAATATAAGCTGAGGTTATATAACCAAAGTCATCATCAGGCTCGGTCCATGTTCCTACACTGTAATCAAAATCTTCTATATCCTTTACTATCTTACTGATGTTACCCCCAGCATTGAGGCTCCATCCTAAACCAAGATTAGAGGAGTATTCATCAATCTTTACCCCACGGGCATCATAGTTTAAAGCAATCGGGATATTGATTCCCCCCGAGGAAATCGTATGGATTGGGACCTGTATACTTACTGTTCCTGTGTACAGATTAGGCTTTAAAAAATTATACTTGTGGAATGATGCGACATCAGGTGTCGTAAATAGGTCATTACCCGGGATTGGGCTCTTGACTTGAATTGGGTCGGGAACGTCTTGTCCATAGATTGATCCAGCCATGAATAGCAAGGCATAAAAAAGGTACTTCATAGATTATGAATTAAGTTAATGAAACAAAAAAAGTTGCAACCATTTAAAATGGCTCATTTACTAAGCGAGCTTAGTTTTAATATCTAAAAATTGGTTTCAACAATCCATTCAATGAGATTGAATCTATTGTTCGTTAGAGGGAAGTGAAACAAATGTATATGGTTTCACCGTATTCTCCAACAGGGTTTTTCCTGTTTTTTATAAATGCTAGGAACCACGGGTTTTCCAAGCTTATAGAGAGGGATACAAAGCGCATTCCCACCCAAAGAAAAATTACCTTTTGGATCCCTATGGGCTGGGGATGCACTAATTGAGGAGAGTTTCAAAAGTAGGGCGAAGTAAACCATTCCAAAAACCAAAAGCAACGAACGGGCGGTTTTGTGGAACAAACGGGCGAAATCGGGGTATTTTTGGGAAATCGGTTTTTCCTTCAGTAAAAACAAAAATTTGCGTATCTCCCTAAAAATTAGTACTTTAACTCTGTTAATCAATTCCATTGCCTCCTTACACTAGCTTAAAAGAAGCTTTACAGGCAAATTTTAGAGACATAAACATTTAGACCGCAAAAGTGAAACACACTTTGGGTATACCTGCGTGCTGAATATGGGGTGAGGGGCAATGCAATCCAAAGCATTCGTATGTTCTCAAGACTAATCCTGATATCCGTACTTATACTTGGACTTTCTACGACGCAGATCAGGGCGCAATCAGATCAGGAAGTTATCGAGTTTCAAGAAATGTCCGTGGAGGATATTGAAGACCTGAAAAAGCACAACAGTCCCTTGCCCGAAAACGGGAATTGGTGGATAAGGATCAATGGGGAGCGGCTCCGCAACAAACGTGTTACCATTTATTTATGGAAGGGCGACCCGCCCAAGCGATCGGCCATGTCCGGCAGGGTAGGCGACGATGGAGTGTGGCGCTGGCGCCAACGGGGCGCCAATCTGGGGTATGCCCCCTTCGACCTCGAAAACGGGGATACCATCCGCATTATTTGCCGCAACGGGGACGAGATCAATCGATGCTATCGAATAGAAGAGGTACGCACCAATACGGAGGGTATCGTAAATTATTTTAGGGGAAGACAAGTCCCTTGTAACTAAAACCTGGATACGATGATTTTTACAAACAGAACATATAGAACAGCCCTAAAAATACTGGTCACGGTAGCTATCGTGGTTTTTGGGATGGCTTTTTTGCAGGTTTCCAACACGCCTTCCAACGATTTTGGTGAGATGCGGCTTATTGAGGATGGAAGGGGAATGAAGGTAGAATTCCATCCTACCAATCGGGTAAATTGCAAACGAATTGTCCTTACCCAAACGGCACAGGTGATCTTTAAAAACGGTGGGGATGTTACCCCTGCACCGGGCGATATTGTAAGTTATTGGGATTACCGCAACAAGAGTGCCCTGGACAACGGTACTTTTGTGGATCATGCGGCTACCTCCCAAGACCCGGAAATCAACGGGCAGGACCGGGATGAAAGAACGGGCAATGAAGCAGGTTCTTTGGAAGATTTAGGCGATCCGGGGAAAAGGGATGCTACGGGAACTACACCTTCTACGACGTTCGATTATCCTTGGTTGGGTTCAGGGACCTTCCCTACGGGGAAAACCCGGGTGGTAATGAAAATAGAAGTATGCGCCAGTTGTGCCGAAGGGAACGACGTAGGTACGGTATATGGGTGTGCTACTTGGGAATACACCCAAACCAATGCAGGACCGTCTACAGGGGATAGCAACTCTACCTCCGATGCGACCTTGGATCCGCCTTCGTCCGATTTTAAAGCGGCCGTAGACTTATTTGAAGAAAACCATATTAACGAAGACGGGGAGCGATACTGTCCCGATTAAATAAAACCAGATAGCCATGATACTGAAAAAAAACATGCATAAATCGATCGTACTACTCTTGTCGGGATTGTTCCTTTTTTTAGTCACGTCTTGCGAATCCTGTAGGGAAGACAAGCAAACAAGCTTTAGCGATATTGTTTCCACCACGGTTTCGGATTACGACAATTATCAGATGAAGTTCACCTTTATGGGGAACCAAACTTCTCCCATTACCTCGGTGGTATTTGGTTCGTCCCCTACCAACATGGCTGCCTTTACACCCTACAGGCGAAGCGGGCAGAATTATCTTAATGATGACAATCCCTTTGCCTCGTTTGCAGCAAGTGGGGCCGAAATGGAACGGATTATAAAAGCCATGGAAACGGACGCAACCTACACCAACAATGCAGACAAAACAGAGCCCTTGTATTCCTTTATGATCATGAGGGATACGGGCGGAGCCGACGAAAAAGTATTTGAAACCTTGGTGCTTACTGCCGATGCCCCTGGATTAATCACCAGCTACATACTGCCCAATCTCGATCCCGGGAATGCCCATGGCATGGAATTGTGTACTTTTTTCCTAAAAAATGTAGGCGGTTAATGGTTTGAGACCTACATAAAAAGTACGAACACCTCATGAAAATGGGGTGTTTTTTTAGGTAACTATCTCATTCGTATCAAGATAGTGTGCACTCCATGATTCACTTTTGCTGTATTTTATAGATTTTTTCCTGCTTTTGGTAGAATATGCAAATGAAGAAGGAACAATTCAAAAATAAAGGTCATAACTTTAGGTAATATAGTAACCATCAAATAGTTAAAAAATGGAAATAGTTGTAACCCTTGTAATTGGTTTAGTAGCCGGCTGGCTGGGAAGTGTCATTTTTAAAGGCAGCGGCCTAGGCCTTATTGGTAACATCATCGTAGGTATTGTAGGTAGTTTTGTAGGCTCGTGGTTGTTGGGAAAACTGGGTGTTTCCTTGGGAGACGGATGGATAGGTGCCATCCTCACGGGCGCTGTAGGAGCCATAGTGATTTTATTCCTGCTTAACCTCATATTCAAGAAACGCTAAAGCACCCTATTCACTTTTGAAATAGAATGAGTTGCCCTGGTTTTATAGGCTGGGTAGATCGTTCTATGCTTTCTCCTGACCTATCTTTTAAAAATCCAATCCTGAAGAGATTGGATTTTTGCTTTACTATTTCTCTCTCTTTTTGTAATTTGCATACACTCCCCACTTTTGGTATCTCCCCAGTTTATTGAAAGTAT